>NZ_JAJNQM010000020.1:0-41039 GCF_022227785.1 Ectothiorhodospira lacustris
CTCGCCTACTACGATGCGCTCACCGGGCTGGCGAACCGCAGCCTTTTCATCGAGCGCGTGTCGCAGTACATGAAGACCGCCGCCGCCGCCGGGCATTCGCTCGCCCTCTTTCTGGTGGACCTGGAGCGGTTCAAATATTTCAATGACAGCCTCGGCCGCCCGGCGGGTGACGCCTTACTGCGACACGTGGCCCAGTGGCTCACACAAAGCATCGGGGACGCCAGCCTGCTCGCACGGATTGGTGCAGACCAGTTCGCGGTGGTGCTGCCCGAAGTCCGCAATGAAGGGGACGTGGCGCGGCTGCTGGAGAAGTTGATGGCAGTCTTTCAAGATCGATCGTTCAACCTGGAGGACGACACCTATCGCGTGGCCGCGAGAACCGGCGTGGCGCTATTTCCCCAGGACGGCAAGGAAGCCGAGGCCCTGTTCCTGAACGCCGAGGCGGCGCTGAAGAATGCCAAGACCCGCGGCGACCGCTACCTCTTCTATTCGCACAAGATGACCAAGGCCATGGCCGGCAAGTTGATTCTGGAGAACCAGCTGCGCCAGGCGATCGACCGAGAGGAGTTCGTGCTGCACTACCAGCCCAAGGTGAGCTTCGCGAGCGGCAAGCTCACCAGCGCCGAGGCGCTGATCCGCTGGAACGATCCGCGCACCGGGCAGGTGCCGCCGGGTCAGTTCATCCCGGTGCTGGAGGAAACCGGGATGATCTACGAGGCGGGTCGCTGGGCACTGCGCAAGGCGATCGCGAACTACCTGCGCTGGCTGGACACGGGGCTGCCTGCGGTGCGTGTTGCGGTCAACGTATCGGCCCTGCAGCTGCGCAGCCCCGGCTTCATCGCCGAACTGGAGCAGGCCCTTGCCGTCGATACGCGCGCCGCGGCGGGCCTGGAGCTTGAGATCACCGAGAGCCTCATCATGGCGGACGTGGAGCACAGCATCGCCACGCTGCAGGCGGTGCGCGCCATGGGCGTCACTGTCGCGATCGACGATTTCGGCACCGGCTTCTCTTCACTCAGTTATCTGATGAAGCTGCCCGTGGACACGCTGAAGATCGACCGCTCCTTCGTGTTGGCGATGACGCAGTCCCCTCAAGGGTTGGCCCTGGTCACGACCATCATCAATTTGACGCATTCGCTCAAGCTCAATGCGGTGGCGGAGGGCGTGGAGACGCAGGAGCAGTCGCGCCTGCTGCGTCTGATGGGCTGCGACGAGATGCAGGGCTACCTCGTCAGTAAGCCGCTGCCTGTCGAGATATTCGAAACGCGCTTCCTGGCGCGGGTCAGCTCCGAGCAAAGGCAGCGTTAGCCCGTGCCGTCCTGACGGGGTATTGGGGAGAGGGCGCCGAGGCGGCTCAGCTCCCGCTGGGCGGCCTCCAGGGCCTGCTCGGCTTCCACTTGCGTGGTGATGTCCTTCTGGATGCCGATGTAGTAAGTCAGCCGGTCCTCGTCATTGAACACCGGCGTGATGCTCAGTTCGTTCCAGAACAGGCTGCCGTCCTTGCGGTAGTTGCGCAGCCGCACCCGGCAGGGCATGCCCCGCTCCATGGCCTCCCGTATTTGCACCAGGCCGGGTTGGTCGCGATCATCGTTCTGCAGGAAGCGACAGTCCCGGTACAGGATTTCATCGGCACGATAACCCGTCAGCCGTTCAAAGCCTGCGTTCACATAGATGAGTATGGTGTCATCGCCTTCCCGCTCGGCGATGGTCACGCCGTCATCGGAGGCGTCCACCGCCAGGGCCAGTAAGGCAGGATCAATCAGACGCTCACGTACCATATCAGATCCCGGGGACGGATTCCGAGCCGCTCAGGCTTTCCAGGGCTTCCAGGTCATGGAGATAGATGATGCCGGCCTTCTCCGACAGATAACCCCGCCGTTTCCAGTCGGCAAAGAAGCGGCTGACCGTCTCCACGGTCAGGCCCAGCAGTGCGCCGGTCTCGGTGCGGGACAGGGGTAGCGGCATGCTGGGGTAGTGGCCGTTCTTGGCCCGCCAGTAGAGCAGGAAGGCAGCAAGCCGTTCACCGGCCTTTTTGGTACCCAGTTCCAGGGCCAGGTTTTCCACCTGCTGCAGGGCCAGGGCCCAGCGGGCCAGCAGGGCATGGTTCAGGGTGGGGTGCTCCGCCTGCAGTCGTTTGAGCACCGGCAACGGCAGCCGGCAGATCTGGACCGGAGTCAGGGTGGTGGCCGTGTGGTTGTAGGCATGCCCCATCAGTCCTTCCGCCCCCATGACATCCCCCCGGGTCAGCAGGCGCAGGATCTGGTCGCGACCGTTCACGGCGGTACGCGTCAGTTTGATCACTCCGTCCTTGAGGGTGAACGCCGCATTGGCCTCGGCGCCTTCCCGGTAGAGGACATGGCCTGCAGGAAGATCAAGGTGTTCCGCCGGGTTGTTGAGCCTGAGCACCACCTCGTCCGGCAGATCGCCGAACAGGCTGACGTCCCTGACCGGGCAGCGACCGCAGTCGTTATCCATCTGCGGCGTGACGGCCCGGCCCGGCTGGATATTTTTATCGCGCCGCCGGCGGCCGGCCGGGTCGCCATCGCCCAAGGCGAGATCACATGGGTTGGACAACGGTGAACGCTCCCCCTAACGATGGGTCTCTTCAAGGTTTTCCATACTAGCATGGTATGAAACTGCCCTGGGTATCGAAAAGATGCCCTGTACGAGCCTTTTTCAGCCCGTCATTCGATGAGTCTGAGCAGGACCAGCACGGCGCCCGTACCGCCGTCCGCGGGGCGTGCCGAGCAGAAGGCCAGGATGTCCGAGCGTTGCTGCAGCCAGTGGGCCACCCGGCTCTTGAGTACCGGTCCCCGGTTGCTGGAGCGCAGGCCCTTGCCGTGGATGATGCGCACACAGCGCAGGCGGCGCGTCCTGGCTTCGGCGATGAACAGGCCCAGCTCCGCATGGGCTTCGCGGGCCGTCATGCCGTGCAGATCCAGTTCCGCCCCGATCCGGTAATGCCCACGCCGCAGCTTCTTGAAGACCTGTCGCTGCAGGCCTTCGCGCATGAAGATGAGTTCGTCGCCTGGCTGGATGTCGGTGACCTGGAAGGGGTCCTCAACCATGGCTTCCAGGGCGCGCTGGTGCTGGGCCTCGGTCTGGCGGGGTCTGGGGGGTGGCCGCCGGGGTTGCAGCGTGGCCCGGTCCGCGCGCACGGGCTCCACCGGGCCTACGGCCTGGCGGAAGAGGGCGATGTCATCATCTTGATCTTGCGAGTCTTGCGGCGGCATGTCAGGGATCCGTTGCCGGTGGTTTGAGCCTGCTCGGGCCGTCGGCGGCATGAGCGTGTCGGCCGGAAAGATTCGGTGGACATGCGCCGGGGACGGGCTTTCCAGTATATTAACCACTTGACTTCAAAGTGACTCGATATGCGCATACTGCTCAGTAACGATGATGGTGTCCACGCTCAGGGCCTGCAAACGCTGGCCAAGGCCCTCAGGACCTGTGCCCAAGTCCATGTGGTGGCACCGGACCGTGACCGCAGTGGTGCCAGTAATTCCCTGACCCTGTCCCGCCCGCTGCGCCCGGAAACTCTCGACAGCGGTGATGTGCGGGTGGACGGCACACCCACCGACTGTGTCCATCTGGCCATCACCGGCCTGCTGGAAGAGGAGCCGGACATGGTGATTTCGGGGATCAACTCGGGCGCCAATCTGGGGGATGACGTCCTTTACTCGGGTACCGTGGCCGCGGCCATGGAAGGCCGCTTTCTCGGGTTGCCGGCCATTGCCGTTTCCCTGGCCGGCTACCCTTGTCAGCACTTCGATTCCGCCGCCCGGGCGGTGATGCAGTTGCTGGAACGTCTGCGCAACATGCCTCTGCCTTCCGACACCATCCTGAATGTCAATGTTCCGAATCTGCCCTGGGGAGAGATCCGCGGTTTCCAGACCACCCGGCTGGGGCATCGTCACAAGGCGGAACCGGTCACCCGTGCCACGGACCCCCGGGGACGACCCATTTACTGGGTGGGTCCCGCCGGGCCGGAACAGGACGCCGGGCCGGGCACCGACTTTCACGCAATCCGCTCCGGGTATGTGTCCGTCACGCCGATTCAGGTGGATCTGACCCGCTACGATGCCATGGATGTGGTGAGTCGCTGGCTGACGGGAGAGCAGGCTTGAACCAGGATCTTGCGGGAATCGGCATGACCTCCCAGCGTGCTCGTGATCGACTGGCCCGCCGGCTGCAGGAGCTGGGAATCCGTGATGTCCGGGTGCTGGAGGTGATGCGCTCCACCCCGCGACATCTGTTCGTGGATGAGGCGCTGGCCCATCGGGCCTATGAGAACACAGCCCTGCCCATCGGGTTCGGCCAGACCATTTCCCAGCCCTATATCGTGGCCAGGATGACCGAAGCCCTGCTGGAGGAGGGAGTGCCGGAACTGGTGCTTGAGGTGGGCACCGGGTCAGGGTATCAGGCGGCCGTACTGGCCCAACTGGTGGGGCGCGTGATCAGTCTGGAACGGGTCCGCCCCCTGCAACGCCGGGCCCGTGAGGTGCTCAGCAGCATGCGTCTGCACAATGTCAGCCTGCGCCATACGGACGGCACCCACGGGTGGTCGGAAAATGCCCCCTATGACGGGATCCTGCTCACGGCGGCACCTCGGCAGATTCCCGAGCCCCTGCTGATGCAGCTCAAGGTGGGGGGGTGGCTCCTGGCCCCCGTCGGCGGCGAGCATGAATCCCAGTCCCTGGTGCGCATCACTCGCACCACCAAGGCCTTCGTCAAGGATGAGCTGGGGCCGGTGAGCTTCGTACCGCTGTTGCCGGGAGAGGTTCTATGAAGCTGTTCGGTCCGCTCTATGACCGGGTCATGGGCTGGTCACGGCATCGCCATGCGCCTCGCTATTTGGCGGCCCTGTCCTTTGCCGAGTCGTCCTTCTTTCCGGTACCGCCGGATGTGATGCTCGCACCGATGGTGGCGGCACAGCCGCAACGGGGGGTGTATCTGGCCTTCATCACCACACTGTTTTCCGTGCTGGGCGGATTGTTGGGGTATCTGTTGGGGTATCTGGCCTTCGGTATGCTCGAACCCCTGATCCTGAACGCCGGCTATGGTGAAGAACTGGCATTGGCACAGGAATGGTTTACCCTCTGGGGGGTGTGGGTCGTGCTCGTCGCGGGTTTTTCTCCCATTCCCTACAAGCTCTTCACCATCACCGCCGGTGCCCTGTCCATGGCCCTGCTGCCTTTCGTCATCGCCTCGTTCCTGGGGCGGGGGGCGCGTTTCTTTGCCGTTGCGCTGCTGATTGGCTGGCTGGGGCCGCGGGTGGAACCAAAATTGCGGCCTTATATCGAATGGCTGGGATGGCTGACGGTAGTCTGCCTGTTACTGGCGGTTGCTCTCTATCAATGGTACGGATGAACGAGACACGGTGAAGGGACTGGCACTCATTCTGCTGATGCTCATGGTTTCGGGCTGCGCCGCCGTCAAGCCCGAAGATCCGGCGTTTCGTTCCGGTACCTATACCGTCCGCCAGCATGAAACCCTGTATTCCATCGCCTGGCGTTACGGCCTGGAGTGGCAGGCGCTGGCGCGTTGGAACGGGATCCGTGAGCCTTATACCATCTATCCCGGCCAGCGCCTGCGCATGAATCCGCCGCCGGGACAGTCCAGGACGGCATCGGCACCGACACCGGCCGCCACGCCGGCACCGCGGACCACTGCGGCGACACCCCGGGAAACCCGGACCGAGCCGCCGCCGCGGGCGGCCACGCCGACACCGGCGCCGCCGGCTTCCGCTTCCGCGCGTCCCGCTCCCACCGCATCGGTCCCGCCCCCGACTTCATCCTCTCCGGCCCCGACGCCGCCGCCGTCTTCATCGGCCAGTTCCACCCCGCCCCGGCCGGCCCCCGTGGCCCAGCCGGTGCGTGAGCCGGCCACCCCCACCTCCGCCCCGGCGGCCACCGGTCCCCTGGTGTGGCAGTGGCCCACCGAAGGGCAGGTAGTGCGCCGCTTCGATGCCCAGGGGACCGGGAAAAAGGGCATCGCCATTACCGGCCAGCGGGGCCAGCCGGTACGGGCCGCCGCCCCCGGCCGGGTGGTCTACAGCGGAAGTGGACTTGTCGGATATGGAAAGCTTATTATCATCAAGCATAACGACAGTTATTTAAGTGCTTATGGTCACAATGAAAAAATCCTTGTGAATGAAGGCGCTACGGTATCTGCTGGACAGCAGATCGCCCTGCTGGGGGACACCGGTACGGACCGGCCCATGCTGCATTTCGAAATCCGCGAGGATGGCAAGCCGGTCGATCCCCTGCGCTACATACCGGACCGATAACTAGGGGCGTGGCAGCCCCGCACAGGAGGTCACATGCCCAAAAGGCGAGACAAGAACCCCGTGTATGAGGATATGGAGGAACGACTGGATGAGGAGGAGGATGCCGGGGATGAGCCGCCGGACCCGGAACAGACAGCGTCATCACCACTGAAGGACGATGCCGATGAAGCGGAGGAGAGCCTGACGGAAGACGAAGAGCCGTCCATGGTCTTTGCGGCGGGCGAAGTGCCCAAGAGCGACATGGACGCCACCCGGATCTATCTGAGCGAGATCGAATTCTCACCATTGCTGACCCCGGAGGAGGAGGTTTATTACTCGAGGCTGGCGCAACAGGGTGATGAATACGGCCGCCGGAAGATGATCGAATGCAATCTGCGACTGGTGGTCAAGATCGCCCGGCGCTACATGAATCGTGGTCTGGCCCTGCTGGATCTGATCGAAGAGGGCAACCTGGGGCTGATCCGTGCCGTGGAAAAATTCGATCCGGAACGTGGTTTCCGCTTTTCCACTTACGCCACTTGGTGGATTCGCCAGACCATCGAACGCGCCATCATGAATCAGACCCGAACCATCCGTCTGCCCATCCACGTGATCAAGGAACTGAACGTCTACCTGCGCGCATCCCGTCAGCTGGCCCAGGAACTGGATCATGAGCCGACGGCGGAGGAGGTGGCCAGACACCTGGACAAGCCGGTGCAGGACGTGAAGCGGATGCTGGCGCTGTCGGAACGGGTGACCTCGGTGGATCTGCCCATCGGCAAGGAGAGTGATCGTCCTTTGCTGGATGTCATTCCCGACGAGCAGACCCCGGAGCCTGCGGCGCTGATCCAGGACGAAGACGTGATCCACTACGTGGATGAATGGCTGATGGAGCTGGATGAAAAGCAGCGCGAGGTGATCGTCCGTCGCTTCGGGCTGCATGGTTTTGAGCGCAGTACCCTGGAGCAGGTGGGGCTTGAACTGGGCGTCACCCGGGAGCGGGTACGGCAGATCCAGATGGATGCCCTCAAGCGCCTGCGCAAGATCCTCGAAAGTCGGGGGTTTTCCGAAGAAACGCTGTTGCAGAACTGAAGTGCCCGGCAAGCCGGCGTTGTCAGTCTCCGGGCACCATCAGGGCGACGGCTACGCGCCGTCCTTCGTTCATGATGACGTTATAGGTGCGACAGGCGGCAGCGGTATCCATGACTTCCAGTCCGATGCCCCGGTCCTTGAACAGGCGCAGGATGTCCCGTCCGGGAAAGCGCATGACCGGACCGGTGCCCAGGAGGAGGATCTCCGGTGATCGTTCCAGGATGGGGGCGAGTGCAGCCGCCGTCAGCGTTTCCGGGTCGGTGGGTCCCCAGTTCGGGATGAGGGCGTCCGGCAAGACCACCAGGCTCTTTTCGTAGCGGGTCTGATTGACCTGAATCCATGTCGCATCATGGGCCGTGATCACATGCCGACCATCTCCGTATTCGCGTGTCATCTTCATGGGCTGAAGCTAACGCGACGGCCCCGCGCAAGGCAAGTGCAAGTCCACCCTGATTGACAGGTTTCCGGGTGCCCAGTATCGTTCCTGGTTTATCTGTACTCTCCTTATTCACCCCCCTTCTGCAACGCGGATTACCCCTGTGATCGAAGAGTTTCCGAGAATCAAGCGACTCCCCCCCTATGTCTTCAGCATCGTCAACGACCTGAAGGCCAAGGCCCGTGCCAGAGGCGAGGATGTGATTGATTTCGGGATGGGGAATCCGGATCAGCCGACCCCGGATCACATCGTTGACAAACTGGTGGAAGCCGCCCAGCGTAGCGATACTCACCGCTATTCCATGTCCAAGGGCATTCCGCGTCTGCGCCGCGCCATTTGTCGCTGGTACAAGGATACCTATGATGTGGACCTGGATCCGGAGACCGAGTCCATCGTCACCATCGGCTCCAAGGAAGGGCTGGCCCATCTGGCGCTGGCGACGCTGGGTCCCGGCGATGCCGTGCTGGTCCCCAATCCGGCCTATCCCATTCATCCCTATGGCTGCGTCATTGCCGGCGCCGACATCCGTCATGTCCCTCTGACGCCGGATGTGGACTTTTTTGCCGAACTGGAGCGGGCCATCCAGGATTCCTGGCCCCGTCCCAAGATGCTCATCCTGAATTTCCCCGCCAATCCCACCACCCAGTGCGTGGAGCTGGAGTTCTTCGAGAAGGTGGTGGCCATCGCCCGGGAACACAAGATCTGGGTGGTCCACGACCTGGCCTATGCGGAGATCGTGTTTGACGGCTACAAGGCACCGTCCATCCTGCAGGTGCCCGGGGCCAAGGATCTGGCAGTGGAGTTCTACACCCTGTCGAAGACCTACAACATGCCCGGCTGGCGCGTGGGCTTCATGTGCGGCAATCCCACCCTGGTGGCGGCGTTGGGTCGAATCAAGTCCTATCTGGATTACGGCACTTTCACCCCGATCCAGGTAGCGGCCATCACCGCCCTGGAAGGTCCCCAGGAGTGCGTCGAAGAGATTCGCCAGCTCTATCGGGTACGCCGGGACGTGCTCTGTGACGGCCTCAATGCCCTGGGCTGGCCGGTGGAGAAACCCAAGGCAACCATGTTCGTATGGGCGCCTATTCCCGAACAGTATCGGCATATGGGATCCCTGGATTTTTGCAAGAAGCTGTTGCGGGATGCCAAGGTGGCGGTGTCCCCGGGTATCGGCTTCGGCACCTATGGCGATACCCATGTCCGCTTCGGCCTGATCGAAAACGAGCATCGTACCCGGCAGGCCCTGCGGGGGATCAAGGCCATGTTCCGCACCGATGCCAGGGCCGAGGCTGAAGAGCGGCCCGGCTGAGGACCCCACGCCACTGGTGGGTTCTTTGAGGGGGGCTTTGTGGCCCCCTTCTTTGTTTGTTCCTTGCGGGCTGTTACCACAGATCTCTGTGCTTTCCCGGTTGGAAGTCACTGCGCCTGTTTTTGCGCGGTTCGTCACGTTTTGTGTACCGGTCCGTCCGCTTTATATTTAGGATATATCCGGATATGGAGCCTGCGTGGCTCAAGAATGTTCAGTCCGGGCCGATTATTCCGGGTAAGACAAAGGAGAAGCATGCCAATGCCCAAAACGATCCTCACGGTGGACGACTCCGCTTCGATTCGCCAGATGGTGTCCTTCACCCTCAAGGGGGCGGGTTATACCGTCACCGAGGCCATGGATGGTCAGGATGGACTCGACAAGGCCCGTGCGGGTAGATTCGATCTCATCTTCACCGACCAGAACATGCCGCGCATGGATGGCATCAGCCTGATCAAGGCATTGCGAGGCCTGCCCCAGTACAAGACCGTCCCCATCCTCATGCTGACCACCGAGTCCGGGGATGCCATGAAGTCCCAGGGCCGGGCAGCCGGGGCGACGGGGTGGCTGGTCAAGCCCTTCGATCCGCAAAAGCTGCTGGAGGTCGTGCGCAAGGTCATCGGCTGAATCAGGAGATTCCAACCCGTGTGGGGACAAGCGGCATGACCATCGACATGAGCCAGTTTTATCAGGTGTTTTTCGAGGAGGCCGCCGAGCACCTGGCCGAAATGGAGAGCCTGCTCCTGGAATTGGATGTGGAGGCTGCCGACAAGGAGATGCTCAACGCCATCTTTCGTGCGGCCCATTCCATCAAGGGAGGCGCGGGCACCTTCGGTTTCACCGACATGGCCCAGATGACTCATGTGCTGGAGTCCCTGTTGGATCGCCTGCGCCGGCAGGAACTGCAGCCGACCACGGCCATGGTGGATGCCTTTCTGGATGCCGGTGACATCCTCAAGGCGCAGCTGGCAGCCCATCAGGAAGGCGGGGTATTTGAAAACCCCCGCATTGCCGAGGTCTGCAACAGGCTGGAAAGACTGTCCATGCTGGAGGCTGAGCCGGGGGCTCCTGTAGCGCCCCCGCCCTCGGATGTACCCCGTCAAGTTGAGTCCGCTGCCGCCCCGGGGGGGGATGCGCCGGACTGCCGGGTCTGGCGCATCCGGATTCATCGGGAACAGGCCGGACTCAAGCCGGATACCTCTCTGGAGGGATTGGTGTCGGCCCTGGCTGAGCTGGGTCCACTGGAGCCTTTTACAGAGGAAGAAGATGGTGACTGCCTGGGGTGGCAATTGACCGCGCCGGTTGCCCATGCCGATATCATGGATCTGCTGGATTTCGTCTGCGATGCCGCCGGCGTGCGTGTGGAATCCATGCCGGCCTCCGCAGCGACGGATGAAGACCCCGGTTACGGCTTTTTTGAACCGATGGGTGAGACTCCCGGCGACGGCGTTCCGGATACGGATACGGATCCGGGCTACGGACTGTTCGAGGACGCTCCGGGCGCGGTACAGGCACTGGACCAGGAGCATCCCGGATATGGTCTGTTCGGCGGCAGTCCGGGAATGGGGCAGGTTGCCGAACAGGCGGCACGAGAGCAAGATGAGACCGATCAGGGCTTTGGCTTCTTCGACGGCGCGCCCGGTGTTGTCCCCGCAGACTCCTCAGGCCCTTCTGCCGCCAATGCCGGCCCGCCCGCCGGTGGAGGCGGCACACCAACACCGGAAGGCGGTCGGCAACCCCCGGCCCGGCGTCCGCCGGCCGGTGACACCTCCATCCGCGTGAGCGTGGAAAAAGTGGATCAGCTCATCAATCTGGTGGGAGAGCTGGTGATCACCCATGCCATGCTGGCGGAGTCGATTTCCGCCCTGGACCCGGTGGGTCATCAGTCCGTTTTCAACGGTCTGGCCAACCTGGAACGCAATTCGCGTGATCTGCAGCAGTCCGTCATGTCCATCCGCATGATGCCCATCAGCTTCGTGTTCAACCGTTTCCCCCGGGTGGTCCGGGATACGGCCGCCTCCTTGCACAAGAAGGTCAATCTCAAACTGGTGGGGGAGGATACCGAACTGGACAAGGGGCTGATCGAGCGCCTGGCCGATCCGTTGAACCATCTGGTGCGTAACAGTATCGATCATGGCATCGAATCACCGGATCAGCGCCGGACCGCCGGCAAGTCCGAGACAGGTGAGATCATGCTGCGTGCCAGCCATCAGGGCGGCAACATCGTGGTGGAGGTGAGTGATGACGGCGCTGGCCTGAACCGGGACAAGCTGCTGGCCAAGGCCGCGGAGAAGGGGATTGCCCTACCCGACAACCCGTCCAGCAAGGAGGTCTGGCAGCTTATCTTTGCCCCCGGGTTCTCCACTGCGGAGAAGGTGACGGACATCTCCGGGCGCGGCGTGGGCATGGATGTGGTGCGCCGAAATATCGAACAGATGAATGGCCGGGTGGAGATCGACTCCGAACCGGGCAAGGGGACCCGGATCATCATCCGGCTACCCCTGACCCTGGCCATTCTGGACGGCATGTC
Source organism: Ectothiorhodospira lacustris (assembly GCF_022227785.1). Taxonomy (NCBI): domain Bacteria; kingdom Pseudomonadati; phylum Pseudomonadota; class Gammaproteobacteria; order Chromatiales; family Ectothiorhodospiraceae; genus Ectothiorhodospira; species Ectothiorhodospira lacustris. The sequence continues at coordinate 11,633 of NZ_JAJNQM010000020.1, forward strand.
GGTGCGCATGGCGGACGAGATCTTCATCCTCCCGCTGACCGCTATCCGCGAGTCCGTGCAGCCTCGTCGCACGCAGGTGAAGACGGTATCCGGCAAGGGGCGAGTCTTCCAGGTGGGTGGCGATTATCTGCCCCTGGTGGAACTGGGAGGCCTCTTTTCATCGGGTGGGCGCAGGTTCCCCGTTGAAGAGGGTATCGTGGTGATCGTGGATACCAATGAGGGCAGGGCAGCCCTGCTGGTGGACGAACTCATGGCCCAGCACCAGGTCGTGATCAAGAGTCTGGAAACCAATTACCGCAAGGTGGAAGGGGTGTCCGGGGCCACCATCATGGGGGACGGGCGGGTCGCGCTGATCCTGGACGTGGACGAACTGATGCGACTCAATCGCAGGCTCGGTTCATCAATGGCAACCTTCGAGGTGCGGGAGCAGGCACATGACTGAGACAGCAAAGGATCGGGCGATCATCGGCAGTGATGAAAGCCGGGAATACCTGACGTTCACCCTGGGCGACGAGGAATACGGCATCGATATCCTCAACGTGCAGGAGATTCGCGGCTACGACGCGGTTACCAAGATTGCCAATTCTCCCGACTTCATCAAGGGCGTGATCAACATGCGTGGGGTGATCGTGCCGATCATCGACATGCGCCTTAAATTTCACCTGGGTGTGGCCGAGTACAACCAGTTCACCGTGGTCATCATCCTCAATATCAGCGGCCGGGTGGTGGGCATGGTGGTGGACGGTGTCTCCGATGTCATCGCCCTCAGAGCCGAGCAGATCCGCCCGGCTCCGGAGTTCGGCGCCATCCTTGATACTGCCTATATCGACGGGCTGGCCACTCTGGATGACCGTATGGTCATCGTGGTGGATATCGAGAAACTCATGAGTAGCGGAGAGATGGGGCTGGTGGATCAGGTTCAGTCCGGTTCGGCCTAGTCGTTTTGCTCAGGAATCCAGTAGAGGATACGCACATGCGCTGGTTCGACAATCTTTCAGCAGGGATCAAGATCGGCTTCCTTGGCGGGGTGCTGATCCTGGCCTTGGGCTACGCCGCCTACGAGGCCTATCTGGGCTTCAGCAGTTGGTCCAATTATTCACAGCAGATCCGGGACAACCGTCTGCCGTCGATCCGGGCGTTGACCACGCTCAATACCGAACGGATGGTCATCCGTGCCCAGACGGTGGAGGTGCTGGTACAGATTGATGGCCATACGGACAAGACGGCCCTGCGCAGCATTGCCGGTCAGCGGACGCGGTCCTGGGAGATCATTGATCAGAACTGGAACGAGATCAGCAGCATTCCCCGGCTGACGGAAGAGGGGCAGCGGCTCTTTACCCGTCTAAGCGGCGAATACCTGGCCTGGAGAACCATCTATGTAGAACTGGATCGCCTGATTCAGGGGATGATCAACACCACGGATCCGGTACGTTACGATCAGCTGATGGATGAATACCGGGCCATCATCAACCGCATGGTGCCTATTTCCAATACCATGGGCGCCACTTTCGATGAACTGGTGAACGGCAACCTGGTGCGGGCGAGCACCCAGGCCACTGCCGCAGTGGTTGCCTCCGAAGCGGAGATTCGCAAGGTGATCTGGCTGGCCGCGATCGCCATGCTCCTTGCCATCGTTCTGGCCACCCTGACCTTCATCAGCCTGGTCCGCCCCCTGCGATCCCTGGTGGCCCATTTCAGCGCCATCGGTGAAGGTCATTACGATCAGAAGATCGAGGAAAATCGAAAGGATGAGATCGGTCTGGCCCTCAAGGGGTTGTCCGAAATGCAGGCCAAGCTGAAGGCGGACATCGCCGAGACCCGGCGGGTGGCGGCCGAGAACCTGCGTATTCGCTATGCGCTGGACAGCGTTTCTTCCAGCGTGATGGTGTCCGAGCCCGGTGGTCGAATCATTTACGTCAACGAGGCGGTCTTGGGCATGTTCCGCCGTGCCGTCAATGAGATCCGCAAGGATCTGCCCAGTTTCAACCCGGACCAGGTCCTGGGTGCCAGCGTGGATATCTTCCATAAGAATCCGGCCCATCAGCGCCAGATGATGGACACCATGCGCTCCACCCATGACACCCAGGTCATGATCGGTGGACGTACCTTCCGTCTGGTGGCCAATCCAATCATGAACACCGAAGGTGAGCGGGTGGGCGTGGTCATCGAATGGACGGATCGCACTCAGGAGCTGAAGGTCGAAGAGGAAGTGAGTACGTTGGTGGAAGGTGCCGTGAAGGGTGATTTCACCAAGCGCATCCCCACGCAGGACCTGAGTGGTTTCTTCAAGCGCCTGGGCGAGGGCGTCAATACCCTGATGGAAAAGACCGCCACCGGGCTGTCGGAAGTGGTCCGGGTGCTGGATGCGGTCTCCCACGGCGATCTGACGCAGCAGGTGAGTGGCGAGTACGAGGGCACTTTCGGTCAGCTCAAGAACGACACCAACAGCACGGTGAGCCGTCTCAAGGAGCTCATCACCCAGATCAAGGAATCCGTGGATGCCATCAATACCGCGGCCCGAGAGATCTCGGTGGGCAACGCGGATCTGTCCCAGCGCACGGAGGAGCAGGCCTCCAGTCTGGAGGAGACCGCTTCCAGCATGGAGCAGCTCACCTCCACGGTCAGGCAGACCGCAGACAATGCCCGGCAGGCCAACCAGTTGTCCAATACTGCCCGTGAAACCGCGACCCAGGGTGGCGACAAGGTCAGGGAGGCCGTGACCTCCATGAAGGCCATTACCGAAAGTTCGGAGAAGATCAGCGAGATCATCACCGTTATCGACGGTATTGCCTTCCAGACCAATATCCTGGCCCTGAACGCGGCAGTGGAAGCGGCCCGTGCCGGTGAGCAGGGGCGGGGCTTTGCAGTGGTGGCGGGAGAGGTCAGAAACCTTGCCCAGCGCTCGGCCTCGGCTGCGAAGGAGATCAAGGCCCTGATCGCCGAGGATGCCGCCACCATCAGCCAGGGGAGCAAACTGGTCCTCGAAGCCGGTGGGGCCATGGAAGAGATGGTGAATCAGGTCAAACGTGTGGCCGACCTCATTTCCGAGATATCCGCCGCCGCCGATGAGCAGAGTTCGGGTATCGAGCAGGTGAATACCGCCGTGACCCAGATGGATGACGTGACCCAGCAGAATGCCTCACTGGTAGAAGAGGCAGCCGCCGCGGCTGAATCTCTGGAGGAGCAGGCACAGGGGCTGGCCCGTGCGGTCAGCGTCTTCCGGGTGGATGACACGGGCATCGGCAGTGGTGCAGGCACCGTACTCACCTCTCCCCAGCGCAAGAAGGCCCTGTCGGCGGTGGAGGTCGCCAGGCCCAGGGTGCAGGCAGCGCCCCGGGCGATGCCCAGACCCGCGGCCGGTGCCAGGCCCGCGACGGGTGGGACGAAAAAGGTGCCACCGCCGAGCAAGCCGTCGGATGATGAATGGGAGGAGTTCTGAGCCGGGAATTCCACTTTACGGATCAGGATTTTGAGTACGTCCGTGGCCTGATCCACACCCATGCCGGCATCTCCCTCAACCCGGGCAAGCGCGACATGGTCTACAGTCGCCTTGCCCGCCGGTTGCGGGCCAATCGGCTGCGGTCTTTCGGGCAGTATCTGGACGGCCTGGAAGTGGACTCGCCGGAATGGGAGCACTTCGTCAATGCCCTGACCACCAATCTGACCGCCTTCTTCAGGGAGTCTCATCACTTTCCCGTCCTGGCGGCGCATCTGGTCAGCACCCATGCCGGGAACCGGCGTCCGTTACGGATCTGGTCCGCTGGTTGCTCGACGGGGGAGGAGCCCTATACGATCGCCATGACGGCCATCAATGCCTTCGGTTCTTGGAACCCGCCGGTGAAGATCCTGGCCACCGACCTGGATACTCAGGTGGTGGAACATGCGTCACAGGGCATCTATGCCATGGAACGGGTGAGCAAGGTGCCGGCGCAGGAGCGGCAGCGCTTTTTCCTGCGGGGCCGAGGTCGTCAGGACGGCATGGCCCGGGTGCGTCCCCAGGTCAGGGAACTGGTCACCTTTCGCACCTTGAATCTGCTAGGTGGTGCCTGGCCCCTGAAAGGCCCTTTTGATGCCATATTTTGCCGTAACGTATTGATCTATTTTGACAAGCCGACACAATACAGGCTGATGAGCCGCTTTCATCCCCTCATGACCCCCGATTCACTGCTGTTTGTGGGGCATTCAGAGAGTCTGGCTCACGCCGCGGACTTGTTCCGACTCAAGGGAAAGACCATTTACGAGCCTGTCGCCAAGACGTGAGGCATCTGTCTGCATGACCAAGAGCTTTGAAGAAGTTCTGGCCGCCACCCATTACTTTGACAGGCATTTCGAAATGAATGCGGTCAAGGTGCTGCCCGGGGAATACTACGTGTCCGAGCCCGGCCTGCTCATGGTGACCGTGCTGGGCTCCTGCGTCGGGGCCTGCATCCGGGATCGGGTGACCGGGATCGGCGGCATGAACCATTTCATGCTGCCCGATGACCGGCGGGAAGAAGACTCACGGGTGGGGAGTGCCATGCGGTATGGTGATTACGCCATGGAGATCCTCATCAATGAACTGCTCAAGAAAGGCGCCAGGCGCGGCAATCTCGAGGCCAAGTTGTTCGGGGGCGGGAACGTGATCCCCGGCTTCACCCATAATGTCGTCGGGGAGCGTAATTCACGCTTCGCGGTGGATTATCTCAAGACGGAGGGTATTCCCGTCCTGGCCAGGGATCTGATGGGGAGTCACCCGCGCAAGGTCTATTTTTTCCCGGCGGATGGACGGGTGCTGGTGCGTAAGCTGAGGACGTTGCAGAACGACACCATCCTGGAACGGGAAATGAAATACAGTCAGCGCCTGCGTCAGGCTCCCGTGGCCGGGGATGTGGAACTGTTTTCCTGACCACTGAAGCAGGGGGAGATCGGTGAGCCTTCGGCCTGTGATTGTGTGGACCATGAGGAAGCAAGACATGCAGGGCTTGAGTGTGAAGGACATGATGGACAGGCTGAGGGAACACTGGCCCGCGGCAATGGCCACTGTGTTGGTGTTGCTGCTGTCGTTGCTGCTCTCTGCCTGGTTTCCGGCCTGGCTCTGCGTCCTGCTGGTGGCGCTGATCTGGTCGCTGTCCATCCTCATGGCAGGGCAGCCGGGGCGGTCTTTTGAAGGGGATGGTCCTCTTTCGACCAAGGGGGACGGCAAAGCCTCGCAGGATCTTGACCAGGCGCTGTGGGATCTGGTGCTGGAGATCGACCAGCTGATGGTCACCGAAATCACCGAGCTTCGCGAGCTGGTGCAGCAGGCAGTCAATCTGGTCTCCCATGGTGCCGGTAATCTGCGTCAGAGTTTCGAGAACCTGTCCACTGCCTCCGAAGAACAGCAGGCACTGGTCCTGCGCCTGGTGGGCGGTTTGTCCGTTAAAACCGGCTCTACCGGGGAAATGATCGATCTCAACACCTTCATGCTGGAGAACTCAAGGGTCATGAACGACCATGTGCAGATGCTGATCGATGTCAGCAAGCACAGCGTGGAAGTGGCTCATCAAGTGGACGATCTGTCCAACCAGATGGGGCAGATCTTTTCCCTGCTGGACAGCGCCAAGCATATTGCCGGTCAGACCAATCTGCTGGCGCTCAATGCGGCCATCGAGGCGGCCCGGGCGGGAGAGGCCGGCCGTGGATTCGCCGTGGTGGCCCAGGAGGTCCGCAAGCTGTCCCGGGATTCCGATAAGTTCAACGAAGAGATCCGCCATCTGGTGGAGCAGGCCAATCGCGTATTTGCCCATACCCGTGAGATTGTCAGTCGCATGGCCTCTCAGGACATGAACGCATCGATTGATGCCAAAGGATCGGTGGACGAGATGATGGTTCAGGTACGACAGATGAGCCAGGTTATCGAGGAGGGATTGCAGCAGGTTTCAGGTGGGATGGCGCGGGTGCAGCAGAGTGTGGGCGATGCGGTCCGCCTGCTGCAGTTTGAGGATATCACCACCCAGGTGCTGGAGCGGGCCGGCCACCGCATTGATTTCATGGATCGATTCATTGCCGAGTTGCGTCAGTTACCCTTGGTTGAACCGGCTCATTCCCGGCTCCAGCTGGAAGATTCGCGGCGTCGACTGGAGGCGCTGCGCTCCCAGTTGCGCGAGTCGGCCCACCGGCCGGTGCATCAAAAATCAATGGAAGAAGGTGAGATCGAGCTTTTTTGATGCCGCTTCCCATTGGCATCGTTACGCATCCCTTCATTGGAGGAGCAGCATGGTGATCATGCCTTGAGCCGGAAGACTCGCGTACTGATCGTCGATGATTCCGCGCTGGTCAGAAAGGTCCTGACCGAGATCCTGGACTCCGCGCCGGATATCGAGGTAGTGGGCACCGCCCAGGACCCCTATGTGGCACGGGAGCGGATCAAGAGCCTGAATCCGGATGTGCTGACGCTGGATGTGGAAATGCCTCGCATGGACGGGCTGACCTTTCTGCGCAATCTCATGCGTTTGCGTCCCATGCCGGTGGTTATGGTGTCGTCCTTGACCGCCCGGGGCGCCGATGTCACCCTTCAGGCCCTGGAACTGGGGGCGCTGGACTTCGTCACCAAGCCCACCCTGGATGTATCGCGCACCCTGAGCGAATACAGTGATCAGTTGATCGGCAAGGTCCGCATGGCGGCAGGTGCCCGTGTGCGTGCGCAGGTACAATTGGCCCCGCCGCCGCCCCGGCACTCGGTGGATCAGGTGATCCCCCTGCGGCCGGCAGCGGTGCGGCTGCATACGACCGACCGCCTGCTGGCCATCGGTGCATCCACGGGTGGGACCGAAGCGGTCAAGGATGTGCTGATGGGGCTTGCTTCCGACTGTCCGGCCGTGGTGGTCGCGCAGCATATCCCGCCCGGTTTCAGCAGGGCCTGGGCGGAACGCATGAATCGACAGACTCGGTTGGTGGTCCGGGAGGCGGAGGATGGCGATCGTCTGGTGAACGGCCATGTCTATATCGCCCCCGGCGATCATCATCTGCTGGTGGCCAGGGATGGCGCACGCTATGTGTGTCGTCTCAGCCGGGCGGAGCCCGTGAATCGCCATCGCCCCAGCGTGGACGTGCTGTTCCGTTCCGTGGTCCAGTCCGCCGGTACCAATGCCTGCGCCGCGTTGTTGACCGGAATGGGGGCGGATGGGGCACAGGGACTCAAGGAACTCCATGATGCCGGGGTTTTTACTATTGCCCAGGATGAGGCCACCAGTGTGGTCTGGGGCATGCCGGGAGAGGCAGTGAAGCGTGGGGGGGCCTCCAGGGTGTTGCCGTTGCAGGAGATTGCCGCCGCCTTGCTCAAGGCCTCTTCGTGACGCTAAGGACGGATGATGCTATGAAGGACGTCTTGGATAAGTCGTTTCGGTGTCTGAGCAGGTCAGTGTCTGAGTACATCATTCCCGCGAAAGCGGGAATCCAGTGACAGACTGAAAACCCTGGACTCCCGCCTGCGCGGGAGTGACGGTAGGGGGGGCTTCGCGGGAGTGACGGTGAGGGGACTTTGCGGGAGTGACGGCAATGAGGGGTGGATGGGGGTGTGGTGTGCCCGGGGGTTGGGTCTGTTACCTGCCTAGTCAATTTTTAGCGGAGTATGTGTCATGAGTATCAGTCGCCAGGTCGACAGCGGAAACGCGCTTGTCATCATCAATATTGAGGGGCGTTTTGATTTTTCCGAACACCGTCCGTTTCGCGATGCTTACCGGGATATTGCCCCTGGCTCCGTGCGTTTTCTGGTGGATCTGTCCCGTGCCGACTATCTGGACAGCTCGGCCCTGGGGATGTTGCTGCTGCTGCGTGAGCACGCGGGTACCGATGCCGGGCGCGTCACCATCCGGGGCTGCACCGAGGATGTTCTGAGAATCCTCAGGATTGCCAATTTCGACCGTCTGTTCATCCTAGAGTAGCGTGGTTTCCAGATGGGTCTTCACATTGCCTCTTCGCCCGCTACGCGGGGCATGGCCCTGGTGGTGGATGACGAGTCCACCAACCGCCTGGTGCTGGCCGCCATGCTCAAGCGCGAAGGCTTCCATGTCGTTGAGGCCCGGAACGGCAGCGAGGCCCTGACCCGGTTCGAGGCATCACGGCCGGATATCATTTTTATGGATGTGATGATGCCCGGCATGGACGGCCTGGAGGCGACACAACATCTCAAGACCCTGTCCGGCAACGACTTTGTCCCGATCATTTTCCTGACCGCACTGCATGACGACCAGTCTTTGGTGCGCTGCATCGAGGCCGGTGGTGACGATTTTCTGTCAAAGCCCTTCAGCTTCAATGTGCTCAAGTCCCGCATCGTGGCCATGGAGCGGGTGCGTGACCTGCATCGTCACATTGCGGCCAAGAACCGGATGCTGGCGAGGCTGCTGGAGATCGATCGTCAGGAACAGGTGCTGGCCGAGAGAATCTTCAGTCATGCGGTCAACGACCGCAATGTGGCCGGAGAGAATCTGGGTATCCTGATGCGCCCGGCGGCCACCTTCAATGGCGATCTGTTGCTGAGCCAGTATCTGCCCGATGGCAGTCTGCGCGTTCTGCTGGGAGATTTTACGGGGCACGGCCTGTCGGCGGCCATCGGGGCATTGCCGGTTGCCGACGCCTTTCACTCCATGACCCGCAAGGGGGTGGCCGACGAAGTGGTGCTGGAGGAGATCAACCGCAAGCTTCACCGGGTGTTGCCCACCGACCGCTTCATGTGCGCCTTCATGGTGACTTTTCCGGTATCGGGGGGGGATTTGCGTTGGTGGAATGGCGGGATGCCGGACGGGTTGGTTTGCCATGCCGAGGGCATCCATCGGCTGGCCTCCCATGCCCTGCCTCTGGGCATCCTGCCCGAACTGTCCCATAGTGACGCCCCGCGGCGCAGACCCCTGCGGATGGGGGACCGTCTCCTACTCATCACTGATGGTCTGCTGGAAGCCCAGGATGCCGAAGGACGTGCCTTCGGGCAGGCCGGGTGGCCGGAGCTGATCGCGAACTGGACCTGTGACCGCAGTCTGCTGGCGCCTTTGCTGCAATCGCTGGATGCCCACTGCGCGGATACGGATCAACAGGATGATATCGGTGCGGTGGAGATCCCGGTGACTGTGGATATTTTCGGGTGCGCCAATCTGGGTGCCGTTCCATCTTCCCAGGGAGGGGTCGCCTGTTCAGTATTGTTACGGGACGGACGTCTGGCGCGGACGCCTTCAATGGCGCATCTGCTGGGGCCTCTGGGGCTGCAGGAGGAACTTGGTGCCCATTTGGGTGCCCTGGAAACCGTCCTCCACGAGCTCTACACCAATGCGCTGGAGCACGGTATCCTGCGCCTGCCTTCCTGGATGAAGGCGACGCCGGACGGTTTTTCGGCCTATTATGTGGAGCGGGAGAGCAGACTCGCGGCAGGCCCCGTCGGCAGCATACGGGTGGATATCGCTTATGAGTCCGGACCGCCCGGTACGATCAGAATCACCATTACGGACAGCGGCCAGGGGTTCGATTTCGGCAAACCCCCTGAACCACTGAATGCCTCGGTCAAGCCTTGGGGGCGTGGTATCGCCCTGGTGCGGGAACTGTGCGAGTCCGTGAACTACTGCAATCTAGGCACCCAAGTGGAGGCAGTCTATCGGTGTGTCTGAATCATTGAAAGGATCAATATTTCATGTCCAGTCATCATAAACAGGATGAGAACTATCATCTGAGCCGCAACTCCGCTCGCATCATGGTGGTGGATGATGAGCGCGCCAACCTGGTGTTGATGGAGCGTCTCCTGCGCAGTGACGGCTACGGCAATCTGGTGATGGTGCAGGATCCCCGCCAGGTCATGACTGCCTATCGGGAAGAGAGAACGGATCTGATCCTGCTGGATATTCAGATGCCCCATATGGATGGCTTCCAGGTGATGGAGCAGTTTGCGGTGCTCAATGACCCTTTGGTGCCGCCGATTCTGGTGCTCACCGCCCAGGCGAGCCGGGAGTACATGCTGCGTGCCCTGAATGTGGGTGCGAGGGATTTCATCGGCAAGCCGTTTGACCGTGCCGAGGTGCTGGCCAGGGTCCGCAACATGCTGGACGTACAGCTGGCCCACCGCATGACCCATAACCAGAAGGATGTACTGGAGCAGATGGTTCGTGAGCGGACCGATGAGATTCGCCGTACCCGTCTGCAGGTGGTTCAGCGACTGGGGCGTGCCGCCGAGTACCGGGATAATGAAACCGGGTATCACATTCTGCGCATGAGCCACACTTGCGAGCTGCTGGCCCGCCATCTGGGGTGGAGCCACGCCGAATGTGAGCGCATGCTCCACGCCAGTCCCATGCACGATGTGGGCAAGATCGGCATCCCCGACCAGATCCTGCTCAAGCCTGGGAAACTCACCCCCGAAGAATGGTCCATCATGCAATCTCATGCCACCATCGGTGGGGACATCCTCAGCGGAGACGAGTCGGAACTGCTGAATCTGGCCCGGGAGATCGCTCTGACCCATCACGAAAAATGGGACGGCAGTGGTTACCCTCTGGGACTGGCCGGGGAAGAGATCCCCGTCAGCGGACGTATCGTCGCCCTGGCGGATGTGTTTGATGCCCTGACGTCCGAGCGGCCGTACAAGAAGGCCTGGCCGGTTCAGGATGCCCTGGATCTGATCCGGGATTCGAGCGGCAGCCATTTCGAACCACGGCTGACGGCGGTATTTTTCAAGCTGGTGCCGGAGATTCTTGCCATCCGTGACCGCTTTGCCGAACCGCCAAGCCCGGCGTCGGAACCGCACAGTTCCACGGGGCGTGTCGCCGACTGATGCAAGGCGGCCGGTATCCCGCCCATCCGGCGCCATGATTCCGTTATAATCTCGCGATTTCCCGCGCCGAAGGAGTGTTCCTTTTGAAACCCGTCAAGCTTGGCCTGCTGGGCCTGGGTACCGTGGGCAGCGGTACCGCCAACGTGCTCAAACGCAACAGTGATGAGATCACCCGCCGGGCCGGTCGGGGCATCGAGATCGTGGCCGCCGCCGGCAAGAATCTGGACAGCCACAACTGTCACGATGTGAGCGGCATGCGCCTGACCGATGATGCCTTCTCGGTGGTCAATGACCCGGAGGTGGAAGTGGTGGTCGAACTGATCGGCGGCACCACCCTGGCCCGCGAACTGGTGCTTGGCGCCATCGATCAGGGCAAGCACGTGGTCACCGCCAACAAGGCCTTGATCGCCCTGCACGGCAACGAGATTTTTGCCCGCGCCCAGGAAAAGGGCGTCATTGTCGCCTTCGAGGCGGCGGTGGCCGGCGGCATTCCCATCATCAAGGCGATCCGCGAAGGACTGGCGGGCAACCGCATCAACTGGGTGGCCGGTATCATCAACGGCACCGGGAACTTCATCCTTACCGAGATGCGGGACAAGGGCCGCGATTTCCAGGATGTGCTGGCCGAGGCCCAGCGCCTGGGTTATGCGGAGGCCGACCCCACCTTCGACGTGGAAGGCATCGACGCCGCCCACAAGCTGACCATCCTGGCCTCCATTGCCTTCGGTATCCCGCTGCAGTTCGATCGGGTATATACCGAGGGGATCACCGGCATCACCCGGGAGGATGTGGCCTATGCCAACGAACTGGGCTACCGCATCAAACATCTGGGGATTGCCCGGCGCACGGCTCAGGGCATCGAGCTGCGGGTGCATCCCACCCTCATCCCGGAGCGACGTCTGATCGCCAACGTGGACGGGGTCATGAACGCGGTGTTGGTGTCCGCCGATGCCGTGGGGCCGACCCTGTACTACGGTGCGGGTGCCGGTTCCGAGCCCACCGGATCCGCAGTGGTGGCGGACATCGTGGACGTGGTGCGGGCCATGACCACGGATCCGGAGAACCGCGTCCCTCATCTGGCCTTCCAGGCGGACACCCTGTCGGATACCACCATCCTGCCCATGGAAGCGGTGAAGACCTCCTTCTACCTGCGTCTGCGGGTGCTGGACCGCCCCGGTGTGATGGCCGACATCACCCGCATCCTGGCCAACGAGGACATCAGCATCGAGGCCATCCTGCAGAAGGAACAGGATGACGACACCACGGAAGCGGACGTGATCCTGCTCACCCACGAGGTGCGCGAAGGCAACATGATCCAGGCCATTCGGGAGATCGAGGCCCTGGAGACCGTGAAGACGCCGGTGATTCGCATCCGCCTCGAGAATCTCAAGTAAGCCATCCGTACCCGAGAGAACATCATGCCTTTTCGACCCCGTTACACCGGTATCATCGAGCGTTATCGCGACCGTCTGCCGATCCACGATGATACCCGCATCATCGGTCTGGGGGAGGGCAATACGCCCCTCATCCGCCTGAACAACATTCCGCGCCTGATCGGCAAGGAAGTGGATATCTACGTCAAGTACGAGGGCCTCAACCCCACCGGGTCGTTCAAGGACCGGGGCATGACCATGGCCGTGACCAAGGCGATGGAAGAAGGCTCCAGGGCCATCATCTGCGCCTCCACCGGCAATACCTCCGCGGCCGCCGCGGCGTATGCGGCCCGGGCCGGCATCACCGCCTTCGTGCTGATCCCGGACGGCAAGATCGCCCAGGGCAAGCTGGCTCAGGCCATGATGCACGGTTCGATGGTGATTCAGATCAAGGGCAATTTCGATGACGGCATGCGCCTGGTGAAGGAAGTGGCGGAAAGTGCGCCGGTGACCATCGTCAACTCGGTCAATCCTTATCGCCTGCAGGGCCAGAAGACGGCGGCCTTCGAGATCGTCGAAGAACTGGGTCGGGCACCGGATTATCACTGCCTGCCGGTGGGCAATGCGGGCAACATCACCGCTCACTGGATCGGTTACTGCGAATATTCCTCCGCCTCCGGCGATCACGTCACCGAATCCTGTGGTTTCTGCAAGGGCCGCTGCATGTATGCCGGTGGCGCGGTGGTGGGCAACCGGCCCAGGATGGTGGGCTATCAGGCCTCGGGCAGCGCGCCCTTCATGCGGGGGCATATGGTGGATAACCCGGAAACCGTGGCCACCGCCATCCGCATCGGGCACCCGCAGTCCTGGGACTATGCCTGGAAGGTCAAGGAAGAGTCCGGCGGCTGGTTTGACGAGTGCAGCGACGAGGAGATCCTGGCGGCGCAGAAGCTTTTGGCAGAGAAGGAAGGCGTGTTCTGCGAACCGGCCTCCGCCACTTCTTTGGCAGGCGCATTGCGGGATGTGCAGCAGGGCAAGATCCCCGAAGGCTCCAGCATCGTCTGCACCCTGACCGGCCATGGTCTGAAGGATCCGGATACTGCCATCCGCCAGTCCAGCCGGGTACCGGTGACGGTGGATGCGACCCTTGACTCGGTCAAGCGGGCGATCCTGGAGAATATGTAAGTTGACCCGGTGATGAGGGGGAGGCAGCCTCCGGCCCACAACCGGCGTCTCACCCTCACTTCACCTGAAGTCCCCCCACCCAGTCCCGGGCAAACTGCCACGCAACCCGTCCGCTGCGCGATCCGCGCAGCAGGGCAAACCGCAGGGCTTGTGTCCGGCAGTTGTCGTCCATGGTCACGCCACCGAGGCGTGTCAGCCAATGTTCCACTACCGCCAGGTATTGCCCCTGATTGAAGGGGTGAAACGACACCCACATCCCGAACCGCTCCGACAGAGACACCTTTTCCTCCACCGCCTCTCCGGGGTGGATCTCATCACCTTCCCGCCGGACTTCCAGGTTGTCCGTCAGTCGCTCCGGCATCAGGTGGCGTCGATTGGAAGTGGCATAGATCAGCACATTGTCCGGTGTCCCTTCCAGGGCGCCGTCCAGGGCGGCCTTCAGGGCCTTGTAGGCGGGCTCGTCTGCCTCGAAGGACAGGTCATCGGCAAACAGGATGAACCGTTCGGGGCGGTCACGCAGCGGGGCCACGATCTCCGGCAGATTGACCAGGGACTGGGCATCCACCTGCACCATGCGCAGACCTTGATCCCCGTAGCGTGTGAGCAGGGCGCGCATCAGGGAAGACTTGCCCGTACCCCGGGCGCCCCACAGCAGGGCGTTGTTGGCCGGAACACCCTGTACGAACTGGCGCGTGTTGCGGTCCAGCAGGGACTTGGGGCGGTCGATGTGCAGCAGATCGTCAAGGTCCAGCGGCGGCACGCTGGGAATGCTTTGCAGATGATGGTCTCGCCAGCGGAAGGCCGGGGCCTTCCAGTCGGGTGCCGGGGCGGTCCCGGGCAGCAGGGTATCCAGGCGGTTCAGCAGTGATTCCGCCTGATCCAGCAGTTGATGGAGTGGATGGGTGTCGTGCATGGATGATCAGTGGGTTCGGTGTCGCTGCCGCAGGAGAAGGTATTTTATCCCACCCGGCAAGACAGGGGAGAGCCGGTCGGCGATCATGATTTGCCGATCTGGGTGAGGTTGAGGCTGCGGATGGCCAGAAAGACCTCTCTGAGGAAGGCCAGCAGGGCGCCAATGAGGCAGAACATGGCGAGCACGAACAGGGCGCCGATGAGTAGCGGGTTGTCGATGCCGAGAAAGTATTCGATGAAGGCGGAGACGATGGTCAGGCAGATCAGCAGGGCGGTGGTGATGCCCAAGGTGATGCCCAGGTGCACCATTCTTACCCTTCCCTCCAGCAGTTCCAACTCACGGATGGCGGTCTTATGGAACTCATGGTCTTCATGGCGGATGCGTTCCAGCAGGTGACGCCGCCGATCCACCACCCGGGACAGTCGAGAGACAAAGGCGTTGATGAAACCTGCGATGCCCACCAGTAGGAATACCGGGGCGACCGAAAGCTGGATCACGGTGGAAATATCGTAAAGGGTCTGTGCCGACGACATGGGTTTTCCTGATGGGGTTTCCTGTGGTGTTGTAACGGCCCGCGCGGACCCGGTTCATTCCCTGTTCATTCCCTCACAAACGAGCGTCCAGTGGAAGCAAGGATCGTCCGTCACGGGTTACTACCGTCATTCCCGCGCAAGCGGGAATCCAGTTACATCAGGGTGAGGGCATGCGCTTCGGCTATCGTCATTCCCGCACAAGCGGGAATCCAGTGGCGGACTGAGAATACTGGACTCCCGCTTCTGCGGGAGCGACGAAAAAATCCTCCGCAGTGACGAGAAAAGACTCGTCGCAGTGGTGACAAGACCCATCGGAGTGGCGGCATGGGGGTTTTTCAGGACTGCCTTCGCAATTTATCCTGCTCCGCTGTGCTATGGTCATAGGCGAGATGAACGGGCTGATCGAGAGGTGCTGCATGATGACCGAGCACACCGAGTTTGCAGATATACCTCAGGTGGCGGTGAATTTCATGAACCAGGACCACGATGAGGCGATGGCTCTGCTGGAGCGGGTGGTCGGCTGTCTGGCCGATGTGCCGGCATCTCAAGCCGACAGCGGGAGGCTGCGCGATGATCTGCGTGATTTCATCGAGCACAGCCGGGCTCACTTCCGGCGTGAGGAGGTTTTGATGAAGGCGGTGGCATTTCCACCGTTCCAGCTCCACAAGCAGGAGCATGATGCCCGCCTGGAAGACCTGGTGGCTTGCGTGGATGACCTGGATGCGGGGGTCATTGATCTGGCGGATCTGAGGCGGGTGCTGGTGGAGGACTTCGTGCCCTGGTACCAGCGCCATTGTGCCACCATGGACAAGGCAACCGCCCGGTTCGTGGCCCGACGTGGCGCGGAGTCGGCCAAGATTCCTTAGCCGCCATCCCCCTCTCTCCCAAGGGGAGAGGGGGATGGCGAGTGGCCTGCTCAGCCCTCCAGGCGCCGGTACTTCACCCGGTGCGGGTGGTCCGCCTGGGCGCCCAGGCGCTTCTTGCGATCATCCTCGTATTCCTGGTAGTTCCCCTCGAAGAACAGCACGTTGCCGTCCTCCTCGAAGGCCAGGATGTGGGTGGCGATGCGGTCAAGGAACCAGCGGTCATGGGAGATCACCACCGCGCTGCCGGGGAAGGCCAGCAGGCCTTCTTCCAGGGCCCGCAGGGTTTCCACGTCCAGGTCGTTGGTGGGTTCGTCCAGCAGCAGCAGGTTGCCGCCGCTCTTGAGCAGCTTGGCCAGATGCACCCGGTTGCGTTCCCCCCCGGAGAGCTGCTTCATCTGCTTTTGCTGATCCCCGCCCTTGAAGTTGAAGCGGCCCACATAGGCCCGTGAGGGCATCTGGTACTGCCCCACCTGGATGATGTCCTGGCCGTTGGAGATCTCTTCCCAGACGGTCTTTTCATCCGCCAGGGCGTCACGACTCTGATCCACGTAGGCTACCTGGACCGTCTCGCCGATGCGGATGGTGCCGCTGTCGGGCTGTTCCTGGCCTACGATCATGCGGAACAGGGTGGACTTGCCGACACCGTTGGGTCCGATGACGCCGACAATGCCGCCGCGCGGCAGGCTGAAGCTCAGGTTTTCGTACAGGATCCGGTCGCCATAGGCCTTGCCGACGCCGTCCAGTTCCACCACCACGTCACCCAGGCGAGGACCCGGCGGGATGTAGATTTCCTGGGTCTCGCTGCGTTTCTGGAATTCCTGAGAGGAGAGTTCCTCGAAGCGCTTGAGGCGGGCCTTGCTCTTGGAAGTGCGCCCCTTGGGATTGCTGCGGACCCATTCCAGTTCCGCTTCCATGTTCTTGCGGCGGGCGCTTTCCTGCTTTTCCTCGATGGCCAGGCGCTTTTCCTTCTGTTCCAGCCAGGAGGAGTAGTTGCCTTCCCAGGGGATGCCGTGACCCCGGTCCAGTTCCAGGATCCAGCCGGCCACGTTGTCCAGGAAGTAGCGGTCATGGGTGACGGCCACCACGGTGCCGGGGAATTCCTGCAGGAAGCGTTCCAGCCACGCCACGGATTCGGCGTCCAGGTGGTTGGTGGGTTCGTCCAGGATGAGCATGTCCGGGTTGGAGAGCAGCAGGCGGCACAGGGCCACGCGGCGGCGCTCGCCGCCGGAGAGCTTGGCCACGTCCGCGTCCCAGGGCGGCAGGCGCAGGGCGTCGGCGGCCACTTCCAGCTTGCGCTCCAGATCCCAGGCGCCAGCGGCGTCGATTTTGTCCTGCAGCTCCGCCTGTTCCGCCAGCAGTGTGTCGAAGTCCGCATCCGGATCGGCAAATGCCTCGGCAATGGCGTTGAAGCGGTCCACCAGGGCCTTGATGTCACCGACGCCGTCTTCCACGTTGCCGCGCACGTCCTTGGCTGCGTCCAGCTGGGGCTCCTGGGGCAGGTAGCCGACCTTGATCCCCGGCTGGGGGCGGGCCTCGCCGACAATGTCCTTGTCCACACCGGCCATGATGCGCAGCAGGGTGGATTTGCCGGCCCCGTTGTAGCCCAGCACGCCGATTTTGGCGCCGGGAAAGAAGTTCAGATAGATATCCTTCAGGATCTCTTTCTTGGGCGGGACAACTTTGCCCACACCATTCATGGTGTAGATGTATTGGGCCATGGACTCAACCTGTAGTGAGACGTAACCCCTTATTATGTGGAATCGCCCCTGGAGTTTCCAGTGGCCGGTGCCGACCGCTTGCGCGCCCCACCAATACGCTGATCGGTTTCAGGGTTGCAAGTGCGTGATCAGTTTGCAATGCTGGGAATTGATCTTTGCGCCGCATCATTGATGACCTGGAGCCCATGCCCCCCTCAGCCGTGTTGTCTCGGGAAGTGCCGTGATGCCTGGTCCCGAGGGAAATTCGCCCTTACTGCATGGCGGACTGGTGGCCTTGCTGGCCCTGATGCTATTCGTGGTGGCGGACATGACTTGGGAGCAACGGCTCACGGACCGGTCCCGGGCTGAAGTGACCAGCCAGCTGGCCGCGCTGCGTGCCCGCCTGGAGGGCGAACTCAACGCCACCATCTTCCTGTCCCAGACACTGGCCACCTACGCAACCCTGAATCCTTCACTGACCCAGGCAGATTTCGGTCGCGTGGCCGGACACATCATGCGGGAACGACCGCAGGTCATCCGCAGCATTGCACTGGTGCCGGATAACGTGATCCGCTTCATCTATCCGCTGGAGGAAAATCGTGCCGCGCTCGGTGCGAATCTGTTTGATCATCCTTTGCAGGGAGACTCTGTCCGACTGGCGATGGCATCCGGCGAACCGGTGCTGGCAGGTCCCTGGCCGCTGGTGCAGGGTGGGGAGGCACTGATCATCCGGGTGCCGGTCCATGTCCCGGAATATCCAGGGGATGCAGGGCGTGGGACATACTGGGGTCTGGCCAGTGTCGTCATCGACATGGATGCGATCTATGCGATGGTGGGCATGGGAGAGTTCCAGCGGACGTTGGCCATTGCCATCCGCGGTCGTGATGGCATGGGGGCCCAAGGTGACATCATTTTCGGCAGCCCTGAACCGTTCGACATCACGGGTGTGGTGCAGGACGTGGTGATGCGCGGCGGCCACTGGGAACTGGGGGCGGTCCCCCGGGAAGGCTGGGGCGCGGTGTCACGCAGGCCGTTGGCCTGGTACTGGGCTGGTGCCCTGCTCATTGTTTTGTGCGGTGGGATGGCGTGGAAGCTGTCTCACCAGGCCCTTCAGGTCAGGACCTCGGAACTCCGCCACCGCGCCCTGAGTGAACGCCTGGAAGCCATCATTGCCGCCATGCCCGATATCTGCTTCATCCTGGACGCTCAGGGGCGGTATATGGATATCTTCGGGGGGGCGGATTCCCGGTACTACCACGATGGTCATCAGGCCCTGCTGGGCAAGACCGTGCATGAAGTGCTGCCCGCTGACAAGGCGGACGTTTTTCTGCGCATGATCGACCTGGCCCTGAACAGAAGACAGCTGCAATTCATCGAATATGACCTGGATGCCGGTGAGGTCGGTGGTCTGGACGCCGATTCGGGGCCGTCCGAACCGCAGTGGTTCGAGGGCAGGATCATGCCTCTCGGGACTCAGGTGATGGGACGTCCGGCGGTGATCTGGCTATCCGTGAACATCACTCAGCGCAAGAAGGCCCAGGACCGGATTCGTCATCTGGCTCTGCACGATCCCCTGACCGGCCTGGCCAACCGCACGTTGCTGCAGGAACGCCTCATTCATGCCCTGGAACGGTCCCGGCGCCATGGTACCCATAGCGCCCTGATGTTTCTGGATCTGGATGAGTTCAAGCCTGTCAATGACCGTTTCGGTCATGCGGCGGGCGACCGGTTGCTGTGCGAGGTGGCCAGACGCCTGGAGAGTTCGGTACGGGCCATGGACATGGTAGCAAGGCTCGGGGGAGATGAGTTCGTGATCCTGCTGGAGGATTTTCCAGGGGGCGAGCTGCCCTGTGTGGTGGCCGAGAAGCTGCTGGCGGTGCTGGGCGCACCGATTCCGGTTCAGGATAGCGAATGCACCATCAGCGGCAGTATCGGCATCAGCATCTACCCCATCCATGGCGAGGACCATGACACACTGATGCGCCATGCGGACCAGGCCTTGTATCAGGCCAAGAGCCTGGGCAAGAACCGCTACCGGGTGTTCACTGCCTGATGCCGATGCCTTTGTTGAGCAGGTAGAGGGCAGTGGCGTAGAGGATCAGGATGAAGCCGATGATGATGCCGTAGGAGAGCCACAGGTTGAAGTCCGTTACCCCCAGAAAGCCGTAGCGGAAGGCGTTCACCATGTAGAGGATGGGATTGAACATGGAAACTCCCTGCCAGAATGCCGGCAGCAGGCTGACGGCGTAGAATACCCCGCCCAGGTAGGTCAGGGGGGTGAGGATGAAGGTGGGGATGATGGAGATGTCATCGAAGCTACGGGCAAATACGCCGTTGATCAGCCCGGCCAGGGAGAACAGGGCGGCGGTGAGGACCACCACGGACAGGGCGACGGCCGGGTTGTGGATGCTGAAGGGACTGAAAAGCAGCGACACCAGGGTGACCGCCACGCCCACCGCCAGACCCCGGCAGATGCCGCCGCCGATAAAACCAAGGATGATCAGGTAGTTGGGTACGGGGGAAACCAGCATTTCTTCCAGGTGGCGCTGGAACTTGGAACTGTAGAACGAGGACACCACGTTGGCATAGGCATTGGTGATTACCGCCATCATGATCAGGCCCGGGACGATGAAGTCCATGTAGCGGATGCCGTCCATCTCGCCGATGCGCGACCCGATCAGCCCGCCGAAGATCACGAAGTACAGGCCCATGGTGATCATGGGGGGCAGGATGGTCTGGATCCAGATGCGCGAGAAGCGCAGGACTTCCTTGATGATGATGGTCTTGAAGGCGATCCAGTTGCTGCGGGCATTGTGGGCATTCATACGCCGCGCCCCTTGTCCACCATGTGCATGAAGAGTTGTTCCAGTCGATTGGTCTTGTTGCGCATGCTGCGTACCTGGATGCCTTCCCGATTCAGATCCACGAACAGACGATTCAGGCTGACGTCCCGGTCCACGTCCGCCTCCAGGGTGAGTTCGTCCACCCAGCGCAGGCGATGACCGGTTATATCGGGTAGGTGTACCAGGGGGCGGATCAGATCCAGGATGAAGGTCTCCGTGTTGAGTTGTCCCAGCAGGCCCTTCATGGTGGTGTTTTCGATGATCCGGCCGTGATCGATGATGGCGATGTTGCGGCAGAGGGTCTCGGCCTCTTCCAGATAGTGGGTGGTGAGGATGATGGTGCACCCCTGCCGGTTGATGTCCTTGAGGAACTGCCACATGGAACGGCGGATCTCGATGTCCACCCCGGCGGTGGGTTCGTCCAGGATCAGCAGCCGGGGCTCGTGAACCAGAGCGCGGGCGATCATCAGGCGTCGCTTCATGCCGCCGGAGAGCGTGCGGGCCATATCCTTGCGCTTGTCCCACAGGCCCAGTTCCACCAAGTACTTTTGTGCCCGTTTCCAGGCCTCCTTGCGGGGGATGCCGTAGTAACCGGCCTGATTCACCAGGATCTCCTGCACCGGTTCGAAGGTATTGAAGTTGAATTCCTGGGGCACCAGGCCCAGGCAGCGCTTGGCGGCGTACAGGTCTCGATCCAGGTCATGGCCGAAGATGGAAACGCTTCCGCCGCTCTTGTTCACCAGGGAGGCGATGATGCTGATGGTGGTGGACTTGCCGGCCCCGTTGGGGCCGAGCAGGGCAAAGAAATCCCCCGGGGCCACGTCCAGGTCGATACCCTTGAGGGCCTCAAGGCCGTTTTTGTAGGTCTTGGTGAGCTGACGGATGCAGAGGGCTTTGGGCATGGTCTGTCTGTAGTGGTCCTGCGGCCGCGGAGGGGGAGGGGTAAAACAGAAAATTCTAACATATCGTCTCGAAGCCGAGCTTCTGCGCATCGCGAAAGCGCGTAAAATGCCCATTTCACGCCCTCCCAGGACATGCCCATGCTCGACTGTTTCGATAGCCGTTCCGACGCCGATTCCATCGCCCTCATCCCTGTGGAAGGCGATATGCTGGAGCGCTGGCTGGCGGATCAGCCCTCCCGCATCGTCAACTGGGTCCGGGCCTCGCGTTTTGAGGGGCGCACCGGCAGTGTCCTGCCTCTGCCGGACGAGGACGGCCATGTGCGCCGGGTGTTGGTGGGTGTGGACCGGGAGGCCTCCACCTGGGCCATCGGCAATGTCTCCAGCCGCCTGGGGGAGGGCACCTATCATCTGGACTGTGGCTGGCCGGCGGAGCGGCTGACCCGAGCGGCCATCGGCTGGGGCCTGGGGGCCTATCGCTTCGAGCGCTACAAGTCTTCCGGGCGGCCCCGGCCCCGGCTGAGCCTGGCGGGTCTGCCCGATGCCGATGCGGTGGTGCGGACGGTGGCAGCCATCGGGCTGGTTCGGGACCTGATCAATACGCCGGCCCACGACATGATGCCCCAGCATCTGGCCGGTGCGACCCGGGCACTGGCAGAGCGGCATGGGGCCACCTTCAGCGAGATCGTCGGCGAGGCCCTGCTGGCGCAAAACTACCCCTGCATCCATGCCGTGGGTCGTGCCAGCAGCCATCCGCCGCGCCTGATCGAACTGCGCTGGGGGGATCCGTCCCACCCCCGGGTCACCCTGGTGGGCAAGGGGGTTTGCTTCGACAGCGGCGGGCTGGATATCAAGCCCGCCAGCGGCATGAGATTGATGAAGAAGGACATGGGCGGTGCTGCCCATGTGCTGGGACTGGCCGACCTCATCATGGGCGCCGGGCTGCCCGTGAGCCTGCGGGTGATGGTGGGCGCGGTGGAGAACGCCATCTCCGGCAACGCCTTTCGCCCCGGCGACGTGCTGCGTTCCCGCAAGGGGTTGACCATCGAGATCGACAACACGGATGCGGAAGGCCGGTTGGTGCTCTGTGACATGCTGGCCGACGCCGCCGAGGAATCCCCAGAGGTGCTGCTGGATTTCGCCACCCTGACGGGGGCGGCCCGGGTGGCGGTGGGCACCGAGATCGGGGCCTTCTTCACCAACGATGAGACCCTGGCCGAGGGCGTCAACCGGCATGCGGCGGCACAGGAGGATCCCTGTTGGCGCCTGCCGCTCCACGCCCCCTATCGCTCTCAGCTGGACAGCCGGATCGCTGACCTGACCAACACCGGCAGCGGACCCTACGCCGGGGCCATCACCGCCGCCCTGTTCCTGCAGGCCTTTGTGCCCGACGGGCAGGTCTGGGGGCATTTCGACATCATGGCCTGGAATAATCGCAACCGCCCCGGCCGTCCCAAGGGCGGTGAGGCGCTGGGGGTGCGGGCCGCCTTTGCCTGGCTTGAAGATCGCTACGGTAAGCGCTGACCTGGGTCAGGTATCGGATTCCGGCTGCCGTTGGCCGAGTTTGTCCCGCAGCACTCGCCGAGTGTTCTTGTCGGCGTCGCTGAAGACGAAGCGGCCGGCCAGCACGCAGCCCTTCATGCCCGGCTCGCAGGGGCGGTTTTCCACCTTGTGGCAGAGCCCATTGCTTTCATGGGGACAACCCCAGCCTCCCATCATGGCCTCCTTTTCTTTTGTCATTTTCGGGAATCTTCCCCGCCATCACTCCCGCTGTCTGCCGTCACTCCCGCGAAAGCGGGAGTCCAGGGCTCCGGCCCGTGACTGGGTTACCGATTTCGCGGGAATGACGCAATTCCTGCAAAATCTACGATGACGCCATTTCCTGCAAGCGTCCCCCCTGCAGCATGTAGTGGGTGGTGCAGGGCGGGGCCATGTCCGGCTCATGGGCGATCACCAGGGTGGCCCGTCCGGACAGCCAGGGTGTCAGGCGCTGCTTGAGCCGCTCGATGGTGGCCGGGTCCAAGCCCCGGAAGGGCTCGTCAAGGATCACCACAGGGGCACCCTTGAGGATCAGGCGGGCCAGGGCAAGGCGCCGGGCCTGGCCGCCGGAGACGAGGGCGCCACCTTCACCCACGGCAGTCTCCAGCCCCTGGGGCAGAGCGGCGATGAAGTCGTCCAGCCCGGCCAGGAACAGGGCCTCTTCCAGGGCCGCGTCATCCGCCTCGGGGCGCGCCAGGCGCAGGTTCGCGGCGACGGTATCGGCAAACAGGACGGTCTCCTGGCTGAGCACCCCCAGGGTGCTGTACAGGTCTTCATAACGCATGGACTGGACCGGGACCCCTCCCACTCGGGCCTCGCCCGCCTGGGCGGACACCAAGCGCAAGGCCACGGCAATCAGGCTGCTTTTGCCGGCTCCGCTGGCGCCGGTGATGAGCACGGTCTCGCCGGGATGGACGCTCAGGTCCACCCCGTCCAGGACCCAGGGTGCGTCGTTGCTGTAGCGCAGCCAGACGCCTTCCAGGGCGAGCGTACCTTCGCTGGTGGGCTGCCGCGGCGGCACCGGTTCCGGCAGGGCCGGGCGGGTATGGGCCACGTCCAGCAGCCGGGCGGCGGCGGCACGAATCTGTCCCAGGCGCTGATAGGCCCCCGGCAGCATGGCCACGGCCTCCGACAGGCCCAGGGTGGCCAACACCAGCAGCACCACGATGGGTGCCGTCACCTGGTCTTGCGACAACCAGCCCACGCCCAGCCACAGGGCCAGCCAGACGGCCCCCAGGCCTGCCAGCATGGCGGCTGTATCTCCCAGGGCACCCCAGCGCACTAGCTGGATCTCGGCCCGGGCCCGGTCCTGTTCGGCCGCAGCAAGGCTCGCCCGTTGCCGGGGCAGGGCACCGAACACCCGCAACTCCGCCAGCCCCTGCACACCTTCCACCGCCCGTTCCCGCACTCGGGCGGCAGCCTCAATGCGCGCTGCGCCGCTACGGCCGCCCAGGACCACGGCGATGGCGGGCAGGATCAGGCCGGCCAGGGCCAGCACCGCCACCACCCAAAGCACCGTGAGAGGGGCCAGCAGGCCGAAGAAGAGGGCGCCGCCCAGGAGGGTCAGCACGGCGGTGAGAGTGGGGGTGATGACCCGCAGGAACAGACCGTCCAGGGTGTCGATATCCCCTACCAACCGCTGCAAGAGGTCGGCGGAACGGAACCGGGCCAGAGTGCCGGGGTCCAGAGGCGCCAGGGCCCGGAACAGCCAGCTGCGCAGGTCCGCCAGATGCCGCAATACCGCTTCGTGGTTGACGATGCGCTCCCCATAGCGGGCCACGGTACGCCCCACCGCCAGGGCGCGAATGCCGCCGGCGGGCCGGTAGACATCCAGGGCGATGATCAGCCCCGCGCCCGCCAGGGCCGACGCGGTAATGAACCACCCGGACAGGGCCAGCAGGCCGGTGGCCGCCACCACGGTGAGGACGGCCAACAGGAGGCCGCCCAGAAACCAGGGCAGGCGCGGGATGGAGAGGCGAAGGAAGGGAATCAGATCGTTCATCGGTTGGCGTCCGCCCCGCCGGTGTCGTGGACCACGCAGCCATCCTGGATGGTGATGACCCGGTTTGCCCAGGCCAGCACTCGGGGGTGATGACTGGCGATGAGGATGGTGGCACCGGCGGTGGCGGAACGCTCCAGGGCCTCAAGTACCAGGGCCTCCGCCTCCGGGTCCAGTCCCGCGGTGGGCTCGTCCAACAGCCACAGGGGGGCCTGCTTCAGGGCGGCCCGGGCCAGGGCGACCCGCTGGGCCTGACCGCCTGACAGACCGCGCGCCCGTTCGCCCAGGACGGTCTCCAGGCCCTGGGGCAGCCGGGCGGCAAAGGTCATCACTCCGGCTTCCGTGGCGGCCCGGATCACCGCGCCCTGATCGGCGTCGGGGCGGCTCAGACGGATGTTGTCGGCCAGGGTGCCGGTGAAGAGATGGGGGCGTTGCCCCACCCATGCCGCCTGATGCAGGGGGTCGGGGTCGGCGCCGTCCACGGTCACCTGTCCTTGATTCGGCGCGATGAACCCGGCCAGCAGGTGCAGCAGGGTGGACTTGCCGGCGCCGCTGGGACCGGCCAGGGCCACGCGCTCACCGGGCCGTATCTCCAGGCTGATCCCAGCCAGGGCGGTGCGGCGGCCTTCATCAAAGCAGACACTCACCTCCTGGAACCGGATCGATACCCCGGTGGGGCGTGGTGACGGCGCCACCGGGCTGGGCGGTGCGGCGGGCGCCTCGCGGCTGAGCAGGGGCAGGATGGTCTGGGCAGCGCCCAGGGCGGCGGCCCGGTCATGGTAGTGCAGGGCCAGCTGCCGCAGGGGCTGGAAGAAATCCGGCGCCATCAGCAGGATGAATAGTCCCGAGAACAGGCTCAGCTGGCCGGCCGGCCCCCATTGCAGATAGCCGATCAGGGCAAAGCCCACGTACATGGCCACCAGGGCGATGGCCACGGCGCTGAAGAATTCGAGCACGGCGGAAGAGAGAAAGGCTACCCGCAGGACCTTCATGGTGGTGGCCCGGTAGCCATCGGCGGCCTCGGCGACTTCCTGAGCCGCCCGTCCCTGGGCGTTGAACAGCCGCAGGGTGGTCAGGCCCTGGAGCCGGTCGAGGAAATGCCCGCCCAGGCGGGAGACGGTTTCTTGCTGACGGCGGCTGACCTGTTCGGCCCCCATACCCAGTAGGGCCATGAAGAAGGGGATCAGCGGGGCGGTGAACAGCAGGATCAGGGCGGCGACCCAATCCTGGGTCAGGGCGGCGATGAAGATCCCCAGGGGGACCAGCAGGCTCACCGCCACTTGCGGCAGGTAACGGGCGTAATAGCCATTCATGCCTTCTACCTGCTCGACGACGGCCGAGGCCAGGCTGCCGCTGTGCCGATCCGCCAGGCGCACCGGCCCCAGGGCGGCCATGTGGGCAAAGAGCTCGTCCCGCAGCCGGCCCTGAATCCTGAGGGCTGCCGCCTGCCCCAGGGTTTCCCGGGACCAGTTCAGGGCGCCACGCAGTCCCATCACCAGGGCCAGCCAGACAAAGGCCCCGGTCAGTGCCGACAGGCCGTCGCCATGGGTGATGGCCCGATCCAGTATGAAGGCCAGCAGGCCCGCCTGGGCGATGACCAGCAGGCCCGACAGGATACCGGCACCACTGGCCAGGTTGAGCAGGCCCCGAACCGGTGCGACGCGGGCATTGAGCCAGCGTTTCGCCTCGGCATTGGGAATGGGGGGGGCATGGCCTGAGGATGTGCTTGCGTCGTTCAGTGGTAACCCTCTCCGATACGGACCTTGCCGCGGAATACCCAGTAGGTCCAGGCGGTGTAGGCAAGGATGATAGGGATGACGAACAATAGTCCGATCAGGGTGAACAGCTGGGAATCAGGTGAGGAGGCAGCATCCCAGAAGGTGTGGTGGGGCGGGACCGCGTAGGGCCACATGCTGATCAAAAGGCCCAGGTAGGCCAGCAGGAACAGGGCCAGGGTGGCGACGAAGGGCGTGCCCTCGGCTCGATGTCCCAGACCGCGCCACAGCCACACACCGGCCACCAGGGACAGGGTCGGGAAGATCCACAGCACGGCGGCGTGTTCCAGCCAGCGTTCGAGGATATGTGGGTGGGCCACGGCGGTCCACAGACTCACCAGCAGGAAGACGAACAGTACGGCCACCACCATGCGGCCGGCGATGCGGTAAGCCAGGGTCTGCAGTTCGCCTTCGGTCTTCATGATCAGCCAGGTGGCCCCCAGCAGGGTATAGCCGGCTACCAGGCCCAGGCCGGTCATCACCGTGAAGGGCGTGAGCCAGTCAAAGGCGCCGCCCACATAGGAGAAGCCCTCCACCTCGAAACCCTGGATGTAGGCGCCCACCACGGCACCCTGGGCGAAGGCAGCCACGAGGGAGCCGCCGAAGAAGGCGATATCCCAGGGGCGCCGCTTTTCCGGAGCCGCCTTGAAGCGGAACTCGAAGGCCACGCCGCGGAAGATGAGTCCCGCCAGCATCAGGAAGACCCCGATGTAGAGGGCGGGCAGGAACACGGCATAGATGAGCGGAAACGCCGCCAGCAGGCCGGCGCCGCCCAGTACCAGCCAGGTTTCGTTGCCATCCCATACCGGGGCTACGGAGTTCATCATCACGTCGCGGTGTTCGTCACTGCCGGCAAAAGGGAAGAGTATACCCACTCCCAGGTCGAAACCGTCCATGAACACGTACATGAACACGCCAAAGCCGATGATGAAGATCCAGATCAGGGTCAGGTCGATCAGTTCCATGTCTGTGCGCTCCCGGCCTTCAGGCCATGGTCTTGTCGTCGGCGGCGGAGAACGGCCGTTTGGCGTGGGCACCCGGCAGGTCTTCCGACAGGTCCGCCTGATCGGGACCCTGGCGGATGATGCGCACCAGGAAGGTGATGCCGGCGATGAACACCACCGCGTAGACGGTGATGTATCCCGTCAGGGTGAACAGGGCCATGGCGCCGGTCAGGGAGGGGGTTAGCCCTTCCGAGGTGCGGTGCAGGCCATGGACCAGCCAGGGCTGACGTCCCACCTCGGTGACGAACCATCCGGCCAGGACAGCGGCAAAGGGTAGCGGAATCATCAGGCTGGTCAACCTCAGGAAGCGTTTTGATTCCACCAGGCGATCCCGCCAGGTGAGCCAGGCACCCCACAGGGCAATGATGATCATGAGCAGGCCGATGCCCACCATGACCCGGAAAGACCAGAACACGATGGGCATGTTGGGACGATCCTCGGGGGCCCATTCCTTCAGGCCGGGAAGGGTGCCGTTGAGTTCATGGGTAAGGATCAGGCTGGCCATGTTGGGGATGCCGATCTCCAGGAAATTGCGTTCCTGGGACTGACTGGGAATGGCGAACAGGAGCAGGGGGGCGCCATCGGTGGTTTCCCATACCCCTTCCATGGCCGCCACCTTGGCGGGCTGGTGCTTGAACGTGTTGAGACCGTGCACATCCCCCACCAGCAGCTGGGCCGGGGCGGCGAAGGCCAGCATGATCAGGCACATCTGCAGGGCCTTCCTGGATGCCTCCGGCGCCTTGCCCTTGAGCAAATACCAGGCCGATACCCCGGCGACCACGAAGCCGCCGGTGAGGAATGAGGCCAGGGCCACGTGGAAGAAACGCGGACCGAAGGAGGGATTGAAGATCGCCTCGGTCCATGACGTCACATGGAAGATGCCGTCCCGCAACTCAACGCCCGCCGGGGTTTGCATCCAGCTGTTGGCGGAAAGGATCCAGAACGAGGAGATGAGGGTGCCCAGCGCCACCATGCAGGCGGCGAAAAGATGGGTGCCCCGGGGGACCTTGTCACGACCGAACAGCAGCACGCCCAGGAACACGGCCTCCAGGAAGAAGGCGGTGACCACTTCATAGGCCAGGATGGGACCGAGGAAGTTGGCACTGGCATAGGAGAACACGCTCCAGTTGGTGCCGAACTGGAACGACATGACGATGCCGGACACCACTCCCATCCCGAAGACCACGGCGAAGACCTTGGTCCAGAACCGGGATAACTGCTCATAGGCGAGGTTGCCGGTACGGTAGAGCAGTCCTTCCAGCAGGGCGATGTAGGAAGCCAGTCCGATGGTGAAGACGGGGAAGATGGCGTGGAACGAGACCACGAAGGCAAACTGGATTCGGGATAGGAGTAGGGGGTCAAGCTCCATCATGGTTCGGTCCTCGGGTCCCGATTTTGAAGGTTCGCATTCTGTCCGGAGTGCCTGTTATTTCCCATGATTTTGGTCAATCTTTGTTGGCTCGATGCTTTGTGAGTCGGGCATTGAAAAGATACCAGCCGGTTGGTATGTTCTCGCCATGAATCCTCAGGACAGCTTGCGCAAGAAACAACCGGCCCGGGTTCGGCGGGCACTGCTGGATCAGGGGGCGCGCCTGTGCTCCGAACATGGCGTGTCGGGGCTGACCCTGCAAGCTGTTGCGGACGCCGCCGGCGTGACCAAGGGGGGGCTGTTGCACCATTTCCCCTCGAAACAGGTGCTGGTGGAGGCCATCTTTGATGACCTGTTGCAGCGTTTCGAACACAGTATCGACCGCCTGATGGCCCTGGATGCCGAGCCCCACGGGCGTTTTACCCGGGCCTATGTGACCGCGACGATGGAACTGATCGGCATGGACGAGTTCATCAAGTGGCAGAGTCTCATGATGACCATGCTGACCGATCCGGGCATCAGACAGGGCTGGAAGTGCTGGATGGAAGCCCAGCAGGCACGATACAGGGAATCCGATGAGGATGGCCGGTTGGTGCTGGCCCGGTATGCCGCTGATGGGATCTGGCTGGCCGCGGTGCAGGGGC
>NZ_JAJNQM010000021.1:0-40987 GCF_022227785.1 Ectothiorhodospira lacustris
CCGATCACCTCCTCGGCCGCCAGGATGTTCTCCTTGCGCAGGATCAGCGTCTTAGGCGTGGGCACCTTCTGTCCCGCCAGCAGTTCCGCCAGATAGACCTTGTTGGTGCACTTGAGAATGGAATCCGGATCATCGATCACCACCATCCCCTCGCTGTCCGCCTTGCGGGCAAAACGGTAGGTGTAATGGTCGATCCGGGTCGTCTCGCGGATGAGCAGGGCATCGAACTCGGCCAGACGGCCGAAATCCTTGCGGTCGATCAGGTCCACCTCCAGCCCCAGGGCCTTGCCCTGGCGAACGAACTGGTTCAGCGCCGCCCGATTGGACGGCGGCAGATCCTCGTCCGGGTTCTGCAGGATGGCCAGGTCATACTTGAAGTTTCGCGGCCCGCGCGGCTTGCGCCAGGGACGCTTGAGATAATGGTCCAGGGCCTCGAAGAAGGCCGTTTCCTGCTCCGGGGTCAGGCTGTTCAGGGCCAGGGGCTTGATGGCTTCGATGCGCCACTGACCGACCAGCCTGAATTCCACCTTGAACATGGGCGCCCGAAAGATGGAGAACAGCTGCTGGCCGATCTCGTGCATTTCCTTGGGGGCGCACTGGCCGAAGAAGACCGTGATCTCGAAGGCGGTGGGCTGCAGGCCGGCACGCTTGCGCCCCAGCACCCGGGCCACCTTGCGGTCGATGTCCTCGGTATCCAGGCTGTAGATGGATTTTCTGGACAGGTCCTGCAGGGTACGCACCGTGGGCACCACCTTGTGCTGACGGGCTTCCGCCAGCAGAGAGCAGTAATAGCCTTCGCTCAGGTAACGGTGACTGCGGCACAGGTTGATGACCCGCAGACGGGTATGACTGGAATACCTGGGATTGGTGAGGTAGTCCTCAGCCACCACCACGGGGTATTCGGGGAAATGGGGCTTCCAGTCCCCGGGCTGCTCGATGAGCAGGACGTGATCCGACATGGATAGTGTTCTCCTTTTTGTGGTGGGGAAGACTACGAACGAGGATAGACCACCAGCACGGCCTTGAGCCCGGCCTTGCCGTACCGGGCCATGCGCTCAAAATCCCGCTGCAGGATGGGCATATTGATGGAATCCATTGGGGTTTCACCGTTGTCATAATCCACGAAGGGATCGTGCACGTAGATGAAGTGATCATCAAAACCGGTCACTACCACCCAGTGGGGAAACTTCTCACCGTAGATCTGGTAGGAGCTGATCAGCACCACCGGGATGCCCCCGGCCTCGAAACGGGCGCGCAGATCCGCCGCGCTCAGGGTACCGTAATGGACCGGTACGCACCGCTCCCGCAGCTCATCCAGCATGTCCTCCTGCACCAGCCGCATGACCTCCTTCTTCTCCTCACTGCGCACGGAATCCAGCAGGGGCATGCGCTCGTCGTTCAGGGTGAGTTCCACCCCGAAGCCGCGATGGGCGGCGGAAAGCGCCAGACCGAAAGGGCCGCACCCCCCATGTCCGGCGGTCATGAAAATGGTGGTAGCCTCTCGCCACAGACGCAGCTCCAGACGCCGATCCATGTGCATGGCGGGGTCCAGCGCCTTCATGGCCATCATCACCGATGAAGGTCCACAGGTGAAATCCAGGGTCTGTTCGTAGAAAGGCACCCGCACCATGTCCGGCTGCAGATGCGGCGCCAGGGATTTTTCGTAACGCCAGGCATCCATGTGGTCTTCGTAGTAATCCCCGTACTCGCCGAAGCGGCGATAGCCCAGGGATTCGAACAGGCGGATGGAGGCCTGATTGTCCTTGCGAATCTCCAGGCGCAGATAGGCACAGTCCTGTTCCCGGGCCTCGGTTTCAGCGGCCTCCACCAGTTGCAGGCCGAGACGCCGTCCGCGGGCGGCACCATCCACGGCAATGGAATACAGTCGGGCCATGGACGTGCCGCGACTGAACAGCAGCAGCACATACCCCAGAATCCCCTCCCCTTCGTCAAACACCAGGGTATGGGCCTTACCCTTGGTCAGCAGGTAGCGAAACTGGCGGCGGGAGAGTCGATCACTGGAAAAGCATCGCTGCTCGATTGCCAGCAGAGCGGGGATATCGGAAAGCTGGGCGGGGCGGATCACTAAAGGGAGGACCGGGACGGAAAGGGGGCCCGTAGAGCCGGGAAGATGACGAGAAGTCTACACCACTTAACGATAGCAAAACCGCTGTATCAGCCCCTTGATCAGGTCCTGGGCGGGTTTGATCTGATCCAGACCCAAAAACTCGTCCGGCTGATGGACCTGACGGATGTCGCCATGATGGAAAACCCGCCGGCCGGGGGATGTCGGCCTGGGGTCCGATTCTATTAGGATATGACCCTTTCCACCGAGCTTTCAGGACATCAAGGTATTGAAACACGCCCCCATCGCCCCCCACGTCGCCTGGTTCCGCGACGCCGCCCCTTATATCAACACCCACCGGGATCGCACCTTTGTGATCGCCTTCGGCGGCGAGGCGGCCCTGCAGCCGGGATTTGCCGCCCTGCTCCACGACATCGCCATCCTGCAGACCCTGGGGGTCCGTCTGGTGCTGGTGCACGGGGCACGCCCACAGATCGAGGCGCGGCTACGCGCCCAAGGGGCTGAAATCCGCTATGTCAACGGCCTGCGGGTCACCGACGAGCAGGCCCTGCGGGCGGTCAAGGATGCCGCCGGTTCCCTGCGGGTGGAGATCGAGGCCCTGCTGTCCATGGGACTGGCCAATACCCCCATGTCCGGGGTGCGGGTGCGGGTCTCTTCCGGCAATTTCGTCACCGCCCGCCCTCTGGGGGTGCGCGACGGGGTGGATTACCTGCACACGGGCGAGGTTCGCCGGGTGGATACGGAAGGACTGCGGCGACACCTCCAGTCCGGCGAGATGGTCCTGCTGCCGCCCATGGGCTACTCCCCCACCGGCGAGATCTTCAACCTCAGCGCCGAGGACGTGGCCATCGCTGCCGCCGTCGCGCTCAAGGCGGACAAGCTGATCTTCTTCAGCGACACCCAGGACCTGCGGGACGGGGATCAGGTCCCCATCACCCATCTCACGGCGGACCAGGCCGAGGAACTGCTCCAGGGACCACGCAGCATCCCCGATGAACTGGCCGCCCACCTGCGCAGCGCCATCACCGCCTGTCGTCAGGCGGTGGAGCGGGTACATATCGTCGATCGGTGCCAGGACGGCGCCCTGCTGATGGAGCTGTATACCCGCGAAGGGGCCGGCACCCTGATCACCGGCGAACGCTTCGAACGTCTGCGCCAGGCGCAGATCGAGGATGTGGGCGGCATTCTGGAACTCATCCAGCCGCTGGAGGCGGAGGGTATCCTGGTGCGCCGTTCCCGGGAGCAGCTTGAGCTGGAGATCGAACGGTTCTCCGTGATCGAACGGGACGGCATGATCCTGGCCTGCGCGGCCCTGTATCCGTTCCCGGAAGAGCAGGTGGGAGAACTGGCCTGCGTGGCGGTCCACGCCGACTATCGGGGGGGCGGTCGCGCCGAGATGCTGGCGGAATATCTGGAGTCACAGGCACGGACCATGGGCATCACACGGCTGTTCGTCCTCACCACGCGAACCGCCCACTGGTTCCGGGAACGGGGGTTCGAGCCGGGCGAACTCAAGGCCCTGCCCATCACCCGGCAGCAGATGTACAACTATCAGCGCAATTCCAAGATCTTCATCAAGCCCCTGCCGGAGGCCCGACGCAAGCCGGGCTGATCACGGCCTGATCAGGAGAAGCGCTCGTCGCGCTCATGCCGCTCCTGTGCCTCGATGCACAGGGTGGCGATGGGACGGGCCTCCAGACGGCGTAGGCCGATGGGCTCGCCGGTCTCCTCGCAATAACCGTAGCTGCCGTCATCGATGCGCCGCAAGGCGGCGTCGATCTTGCCCAGCAGCTTGCGGTAGCGATCCCGGGTGCGCAGCTCCAGGCTGGCATCGCTTTCACGGCTGGCCCGGTCGTTGGGGTCCGGCTCCCGCCACTGCTCCTCCTGAAGATTGCGGATGGTCTGCTCCGACTCATCCAGCAGTTCGTCACGCCATTGCAGCAGCTGACGGCGAAAATAGCTCAGATGTCTGGGGCACATGTAGGGCTCATCCGCATCGGGACGATACCCTTCGGGCAGATCGACGTTCATCACGGATCCTCACTGCCGAAAAGACCGGAGAGGGTGAAAGGACGAAGTATACCCTCCTCTTCACCGCCGGGGGAGCAGGGCTCAGCGTTTCCGGGCCACCGTCAGCCCATCCCCGATGGGAACCAGGCTCAGGCTCACCGCGGGGTCCTCATGAATCAAGGCGTTGAAGGCCCGGATGGCCTCGGTTTCCGGGGCATGGTCATCCGGGTCCGCCACTCGGCCGGCCCACAGGGTATTGTCCAGGCAGATCAGCCCACCCTGACGCACCAGCCGCAGGCAGCGACGGTAATAGTGGACATAGTTGGCCTTGTCCGCATCGATGAATGCCAGGTCGAAGGTACCGGCCGCACCGTCCGCCAGCAGGCCATCCAGGGTATCCATGGCCGGGGCCAGCCGCAGCTCGATGCGATCACCCAATCCCGCTTCCTCCCAGTAACGGCGGGCAATCCCGGTCCAGGTCTCGTTGACGTCACAACAGACCATGCGCCCCTCTTCCGGCATCGCACCCGCCATCCACAGGGCGCTGTAACCGGTAAAGCTGCCGATCTCCAGCACCCGGCGGGCACCGGTCAACTCCACCAAAAAGGCCAGGAACTGCCCCTGTTCAGGGGCCACCTGAAAGTTGTGTTCGGGCAGATGGGCCGTTTCCTCCCGCAGACGCTGGTACAACGGGGGCTCGCGCAGGGAAACCGACCAAAGATAGGCCTGCAGACGCTGATCCAGCTCCGTGGTGAGATTGGACATGCTCATTTGTCTCCAAAAAGACCGATTCCATGCAGCCTGTCAAGGCAGCGTCAAACTCTTTCGTTATACTCGGAAACAAACCTGCCGTACATGCATCAAACTGCCTGAGTATCGATGGAACCCGTTTGGGTCAAGGAGAAGTCGCTTATGAGCCTGAATGGACCCTTCGCAAGACCGCAGCGCATCATTCAGATCACCGACCTGCATCTGCGCGAACGCCCCGGGGATATCATGAATTCCGGCATCAATACGGATCACAGCCTCCGGCTGGTGCTGGAGCAGATCCGCCGCCGGGAAAAGGCGCCGGACCTCATGCTGGCCACCGGCGACTTGGTGCATGACCCGGTCGCCGGCGCCTATCGCCGGCTGCGCACCCTGCTCAACCCCCTGCCCTGGCCCATCCAGTGTCTGGCCGGCAACCATGATGACCCCCAGGTCATGGAGGACGTGCTCTGCAAGGACAACCTCAGCTGCCGCAAGGCCGTGTCCCGGGGCGAGTGGCTGTTC
Organism: Ectothiorhodospira lacustris; assembly: GCF_022227785.1. NCBI lineage: Bacteria > Pseudomonadati > Pseudomonadota > Gammaproteobacteria > Chromatiales > Ectothiorhodospiraceae > Ectothiorhodospira > Ectothiorhodospira lacustris. The sequence goes on from NZ_JAJNQM010000021.1 coordinate 5,369, forward strand.
GTCAGTCTGTGCAGCGTCGTGGACGGTGAACCCCACGGCCACCTGGATGAGGGCGAGCTGGCTTTTCTGGATGAAGTGCTCACCCGTCACCCTGCCCGCAACGCCCTGGTTTCCCTGCATCACCCGGTGGTATTCGTAGGCAGCACCTGGATGGATGCCATCAACCTGCGCAACACCGAAGCCTTCTTCCAGGTACTGGACCGGCATCCGCAGGTTCGCGGCGTGTTGTTCGGACATGTGCACCAGCAGGTGGATCAGGTCCGCAACGGGGTCCGGCTCATGGGCACCCCCTCCACCTGCGTGCAGTTCGCCCCCCGCACCCGCAATTTCCAGCTCGACCTCCTGCCCCCGGCCTACCGGCGGCTACAGCTTCACGCCGACGGGCGCATCGATACGGAGGTGGTTTACGCCTTCAGCGAGACCGATACCGACAGCGCGCCCCATCACCCGACGGCGGCGCCCCTGGAAAACGCCGCGGACCAGATCAGCATGGTCTGACCCGGTGACGTTCAGTCGCCGCCGTTCTGCCGCCGCACCGGCCGGCTGGCATTGAGCATCAGCACCACCGCCCGCGCCTGCAGGGGATACACCTCATGGCTGTGAAACATCCGGTGGTCCGGGCGGGGTCCGCGAGGATAGACCGTATCCAGCAGCACTTCCCAGCGGGTACGGGCAGGCTCCGGTGGTAGCCGGAACGAGATCGGCTCGTGGCCGGCATTGAACAGCAGGATCATGTCCGTATCCCGCACCCGGCGGCCGCGCTCGTCATACTCCTCGAAGAGATCACCGGCGATGAACATGCCCAGGCTGCGGGCAAAGCCCTGCTGCCAGTCTTCTTCCTTCATCTCCTCACCGTCAGGGCGCAGCCAGGCCAGATCCTTCACCCCGGCCCCCATGATGGGGCGTCCCTGGAAGAAATGTCGCCGACGCAGGGCGGGATGATCCTTGCGCAGCCTGATCAGATACTGCACGAACGGGATCAGATCCCGGGCATGCTCATCCAGCTCCCAGTCCACCCAGGACAGCGGCGCATCCTGGCAGTAGGCATTGTTGTTGCCCCGCTGGGTGCGCCCGCGCTCATCCCCCGCCAGCAGCATGGGGATGCCCTGGGACAGGAACAGGGTGGCCAGCATGTTGCGCTTCTGGCGCGCCCGCAGATCCAGGATCTCCTTGTCGTCCGTGGGTCCCTCCGCGCCGCAGTTCCAGGACAGGTTGTGGTTTTCCCCATCCCGATTGTCCTCGCCGTTGGCTTCGTTGTGCTTGTGGTTGTAGCCCACCAGGTCTTCCAGGGTGAACCCGTCATGGCAGGTAACAAAATTGATGCTGGCATAGGGACGACGTCCATTGGACTCGTACAGGTCTGAAGAACCGGTGAGACGATAGGCCATGTCACCGATCAGTCCGTGCTCTCCCTTCCAGAAAGCCCGCACGGTATCCCGGTAGCGACCGTTCCACTCGGTCCAGCCCACAGGGAAGTTGCCCACCTGATAGCCGCCCTCCCCCAGATCCCAGGGCTCGGCGATCAGCTTCACCTGGGACAACACCGGGTCCTGGTGGATGATGTCGAAGAAGGCCCCCAGCCGGTCCACCTCATGCAGCTCACGGGCCAAGGCGGAGGCCAGATCGAAGCGGAAACCGTCCACGTGCATCTCCAGCACCCAGTAGCGCAGGGAATCCATGATGAGCTGCAGCACCCGGGGATGGCGCATGTTCAGGGTATTGCCGCAACCGGTGTAATCCATGTAATAGCGCCGGTCTTCGGGAACCAGCCGGTAGTAGGCGCTGTTGTCGATACCCCGGAAGGAGAGGGTCGGTCCCAGATGACTGCCCTCGGCGGTATGGTTGTAGACCACATCCAGGATCACCTCGATCCCCGCCGTGTGGAGGGTCTTCACCATGGTCTTGAATTCGTTCACATGACCGGAAGCGCAGTAGCGCATGTCCGGCGCAAAAAACCCCATGGAGTTGTAGCCCCAATAGTTTCGCAGCCCCTTCTCCACCAGGTGCCGGTCATCCAGAAAGGCCTGCACCGGCATGATCTCCACCGCCGTCACGCCCAGACGCTGCAGATAGGAGATCACCGGCGCCGTGGCCAGGCCCGCATAGGTCCCCCGCAGGGCGGTATGGACATGGGGGTGCAGCGCAGTAAACCCCTTCACATGCAGTTCATAGATCACCGTCTCATGCCAGGGGGTGCGGGGCGGCCTGTCATCCCCCCAGGTGAAGGCGGTATCGATGACCTGGCACTTGGGCATGCCGGTAGCCGAGTCGCGGCGATCCATGAGCAGGTCTTCCCGGCTGGAACCGATGCGATAACCGAACAGGGCATCGCTCCATCGCACCTGGCCATGCAGGGCCTTGGCATAGGGGTCCAGCAGCAGCTTGTTGGGATTGAAGCGGTGACCGGCCTCCGGCTCATAGGGGCCATGGACCCGATAGCCGTACAGCAGACCCGGACGGGCCTCCGGGAGATAGCAATGAAAGACCAGGTCCGTCTGCCAGCGCACCTCGATGCGCTCCAGCTCCCGCCGACCGTTGGGGTCGAACAGGCAGAGCTCCACTTTTTCAGCGTGTTCCGAAAACAGGGCGAAATTCACCCCTTCACCGTCCCAGGTGGCCCCGAGCGGATAGGGACTCCCAGGCCAGATCGCCCAGTTGGAATGGGGCATGCAGCATACCTTCCGCACCGAACGGGGTGCGCGCTTGAAACGTACCGGATATTGGCCTGCAGTATAGGGTCCGGCGGAAACCCTCCGCAATCGCGAACCCGCGCTTGGCGAAGCCTGCAGGCGTGTAATAATGAAGGTCCCCCCACCGAAACCCGCCCTGCAAACTGATGAAAACCAGTGCCACCCCCAATACCCGACGCGCCGATCTGCATGCCTGGCTACGGGGAATGATCGGGGAAGACACCCCCATGCCCCGACTGCTGTCCGCCGATGCCAGTTTCCGGCGCTATTACCGAATCTGGGAATACAACCGCAGTTGGGTGATCATGGACGCCCCGCCGGACCGGGAGTCCGCCGGCGACTTCGTGCACATCGCAAAGATCCTCCGGGAACTGGGCCTGAGTGCCCCGCGCATCCATGGCTTTGATGCCGAGCAAGGCTTTCTGCTGCTGGAGGATTTCGGCGATCACACCTTCAGCCGTGCCCTCGCGGACGGCGCCGATGAACACGGACTCTACCGCCTGGCTACCGACGCCCTGATCGCCCTCCACCGGAGCTGGAGCCATCACCATGCCCATCGGATCGAGGCCTACAGCGAATCCGTACTGCTCAACGAGGCCCTGCTACTGCTGGACTGGTACTGGCCGGAAGCCAGGGGCGACCGCTGTCCCGATGAGATCCGCCGGGACTTCGTCACTGCTTGGCAGGGCATCCTGCCTCAGACCGGCGCCCTTCCCCATACCCTGGTGCTCAGGGACTACCATGTGGACAACCTGATGGTCCTGGCCGGTCGCCAGGGGGTCGCCGCCTGCGGCCTGCTGGACTTCCAGGATGCCCTCATCGGCTCGCCCGCCTATGATCTGGTATCCCTGCTCCGGGATGCCCGCCGGGACGTGGACCCCGGGGTGGCCGAGACCATGATGGCACGCTACCGGGACGCCTTCCCCGGTCTGGATGCCACCGCCCTGGACGACAGCTTCTGGATTCTGGGCGCCCAGCGTACCACCAAGATCATCGGCATCTTCACCCGTCTGTGGCGCCGGGACGCCAAGCCCGCCTATCTGCGCCACCTGCCGCGGTTGTGGCGGCTGCTGGAACAGGAACTGGCCCACCCGGCCCTGGCCCCGGTACGGGCCTGGTATGACGCCCACCTGCCCCACACCCACCGTCTGGCCCTGGCCCGCAACGGCATGCACCAGCCCTGGGAACCCTCGCGCATGAACGGCTTGGCGACGACCCTGCCGGACCCGGCCCCGGGCCTGCCGGAGGCTCGCTACTGATGCACGCCATGATCCTGGCCGCCGGTCGGGGCGAACGCATGCGACCGCTCACCGACCATACCCCAAAGCCCCTGCTGGCGGTGGCCGGACGCCCCCTGATCGAGTACCACCTGTTGCGTCTGGCCACCGCCGGTTATCGGGACGTGATCATCAATCTGGCCCATCTGGGGGAACAGATCCGGGCACACCTGGGAGACGGGGGTCACTGGGGACTGCGCATCCGCTACTCCCCCGAGGACGAGGCACTGGAAACCGGCGGCGGAATCTTTCAGGCCCTGCCGTGGCTGGATTCGAACCCGTTTCTGGTGATCAATGGCGATGTCTGGACGGATCACCCGCTGACGCCGCCGACAATGCCTGCACAGGATCTGGCCCACCTGGTCCTGGTGGACAATCCGCCCCATCACCCGAGGGGGGATTTCCATGAGAACAACGGGCGGATCATGGCGGCGGGTGAGCCCCGCCTCACCTTCTCCGGCGTCGGCTGGTATCGGCATGAACTGTTTGCAGACTGCCGACCGGGGCGCTTCCCGCTGGCGCCCCTGTTGCGCGCGGCGATGATCCAGGGACGGGTCGGCGGCCAGCATCATCGGGGAATCTGGCAGGACGTGGGGACGGTGGCACGACTACGGGCACTGGATGACATGCTCGGCAACCCGGCGTAAGACTGGCCGCGTCCCCTCGATACGGGCTAGAATTTCAGGCTACCAAGGACACACCCGTCATACCGCGACAGTCACAGGTATTGCCATGCATCTTCCCAAGCCCCCCATCCTGCTGCCCCTGGGCGCCGGCCTTCGCCTGCTTCCGGACGCCGTCCATACCCGGGTCTTCTCCGCCCTCATGAATCACATGCTCAAGGGTCAGCCTGCGGCTGATGAACTGGGTCCGCTGGAAGGCAAGCGCATCTGCCTGGCGGTGACCGACCATTCCGGCAGCATCTGTTTCCGGGTCAAGGATGGGGGCGTCACCCACTGGGACTGCAAGGCAGCGAATGACTGGGACGTGCGCATTCGGGGTCGTCTGGAAGACTTCTGGCGCCTGGCCACCCGCAGTGAAGACCCGGACACCCTGTTCTTCAGCCGACGGCTGGATCTGGAGGGGGAAACCGAGGCGGGCCTGTACCTGAAAAACCTGCTGGACACCGCCGAACCGGACTGGGAAAGCCACATCCACGCGGTGCTGGGGCAGCGTGCCGGCGCCAAGGCCGTGAAGATGCTCAACCACCTGGGCCTGGGCCGTTACCTGCCCGGAGGCCTGCACCCCACCGGCCACTGACACGAGAGGCCCGCGCCGGGGAATGCCCGGCGCGGGCCGGTCTGCAGGTCAATCCAGAATCTGCAGATCCGACGGATGGCGGATGCGGATGCGCGCCTGGCCCCGGTGACTGTAGACCAATCCCCGCCCCATCACCTGCCGCCCCTGAAGCACCGCCGGGTCCAGCCCCGGGAAATGAATCATATCCTCATGATCGATGCGGAAGGCCACATTCCCCTCCAGATTGATCCAGTGGGAACGCTGACTCTCTCCCAGACGCACCACCCGGCCCTCCACCTGCCGGAAACCCTCGGTATCCGGGGGTAACTCCTGCGAATTGAACACCCGCAGATGTTCCTGCTCCCAGATCTTCAGCCCGGCCTCGCGGGCCTGGGCCTCCGCATCCCGGTAGCACTGCAGATTCCAGTCGTTGGGGGGGATGGTCAACGCCACCGCCAGACCACGGGCCAGCAGCTCGGCGTGGATGGACTTGCCGTCCGGGGTGAACAGGTGGGCGAGACGCCGTCGGTAGTGATCCCGACGCTCACGGTCAAGCACCAGCAGCACCTGATGGTCATGGGCCTCCAGGATCTCGATCAGGGCATCCCGGGCCTCGTGGCCGAAAGGTTCGGCACTGTTTTCCCGCCGGAATATCTCCGGGGTATCCAGGCCGATCATGCGCACCCGGGTACCGTCGGAGAGGCGCACGGTATCCCCGTCATAGACATGATTGACCCGGGCCTGCTCCACCCGCCCCGCCGGGCCGCCGCAGGCATCGGGCAGCGTCACGGCCTGGGCCATGCCCGCCACGGACGCAACAAGGGCGCCGACCAGCAGCGCCCCTGTTTTCAAACCGGTCAATCGAGCCACGAAATCCGGCCCGATCTTACATTCCGTAACGACGACGGAACTTGTCCACCTGGCCGGCCGTATCGACGATCTTCTGCTTGCCGGTATAGAACGGATGGCAGGCGGAGCATACTTCCACCTGCAGGCTGTTACCGGCCTGGGTGGAACGGGTGGTGAACGTGTTGCCGCAACTGCAGGTCACGGTGACATCGTGGTAATCGGGATGGATATCCGCCTTCATGCAAGCACCCTCGAAAGCCTGTATAGCGCTAAGAAAAGAGCGGCAATATACTGGATGATCCCATCAGATACAAGGCGCGCGTGGATGGGCAGCCATTTTGGCCCCCCCGCCGCCCCTTTTGCGAGTCATCCGTGAACCAGCTTTCCTCCGCATTGCCTCCCCGCGTCGGTTTCATCAGCCTGGGCTGCCCCAAGGCCCTGTCCGACTCAGAACGCATCCTCACCCAGCTGCGCGCCGAAGGCTACGGCGTCTCTCCCAGCTACGCCGATGCCGACCTGGTGGTGGTCAACACCTGCGGCTTCATCGATGCCGCCGTCACCGAGTCCCTGGAGGCCATCGGTGAGGCCCTGGCGGAAAACGGCCGAGTCATCGTCACCGGCTGCCTGGGCGCAGACGCAGACAAGATCCGCGACCGCTTCCCGAACGTGCTGTCCGTCTCCGGCCCCCATGCCTACGAACAGGTCATGACGGCGGTACACGCCCATCTGCCCGCCCCCCACGCCCCGTTCGAGAGCCTGGTCCCACCCCAGGGAGTACGCCTCACCCCCCGGCATTTTGCCTACCTGAAGATCTCCGAGGGCTGCAATCACCACTGCAGCTTCTGCATCATCCCCCGCTTTCGCGGTGATCTGGTCAGCCGCCCCGTGGGCGAGGTGATGCAGGAGGCGGAGAACCTGGTGGCCGCCGGCGTCAAGGAGCTGCTGGTCATCTCCCAGGACTCCGGCGCCTACGGGGTGGACGTGAAATACCGCACCGGGTTCTGGGGCGGCAAGCCCCTGCACACCCACATCCAGAGCCTGGCCGAGGCCCTGGGCAGCCTGGGGGTCTGGGTGCGGATGCACTATGTCTACCCCTACCCCCATGTGGATGACCTGATCCCGCTGATGGCGGAGGGACGCATCCTGCCCTACCTGGACATCCCCCTGCAGCACGGCAGCCCCCGCATTCTCAAGGCCATGCGCCGCCCGGCCGCCGCGGAACGGGTGCTGGAGCGAGTTCGGCAATGGCGCGAAGTCTGCCCCGACATCACCCTGCGCAGCACCTTCATCGTCGGTTTTCCGGGAGAGACGGACGAAGACTTCGAAACCCTGCTGGACTTCATCCGTGAGGCCCGACTGGACCGGGTAGGCTGCTTCACCTATTCACCGGTGGACGGCGCCCCCGCCAACGAGCTGCCCGGCACGGTGCCGGAGTCCGTCAAGGAGGCACGCATGGCCCGATTCATGGAGGTACAGGCCGGCATCAGCGAGGCCCGGCTGGCGGAAAAGGTGGGGCGCCGGATGCGGGTGCTGGTGGACGATCTGGACGAGGACGGCACCGCCATCGCCCGCTCCAGCGCAGACGCACCGGAGATCGACGGCCTGGTCTTCGTGGAAGATGGGGAGGCACTGCGCCCCGGAGACTGGGCCGACGTGGAGATCATCGACGCCTCGGAACATGACCTGTTTGCCCGGCAAACAGAGGGGACCGCCGGTCCGGCAAATTAAAGATCCGTCATTCCCTTCTCATCCGTCATTCCCGCGAACGCGGGAATCCAGCAGTGCTCAGCCCAACCTGGACTCCCGCTTTCGCGGGAGTGACGACGAGGGTGGGAACAGACCGCTTACACAAACGCAGCCCCGCTATTCCCTTGCACATCCGTCATTCCCGCGAACGCGGGAATCCAGTCACGGATGTTGAAAAAATCCCGAACGCCCCCCTTCTCCCCCAAGGAGACAAGGGGGGCGAAAACCCTCAGGGCAGCAGATGCGCCACGCCGTCGCGCTCTTCCCGCAGCTCCTGCTCCGTCACGGTCATGCGCCCGCGGCTGAACTCATCAATCTCCAGGCCCTGCACGATGCTGTAGTCGCCATTCTTGCAGGTCACGGGGAAGGAGTAGATCAAACCTTCCTCAATGCCGTAGCTGCCGTCGGAAGGCACGGCCATGCTCACCCAGTCACCATCCGGCGTGCCCAGAGCCCAGTCACGGATGTGATCGATGGCGGAGCCGGCCGCAGAAGCGGCGGAAGAGGCACCACGGGCCTTGATGATCGCGGCACCGCGCTGCTGCACGGTGGGAATGAAGTCACCCTCATACCAGTCCCTCGCCACCAGACCGGAAGCGGCATCACCCTTCACGGTGGCCTGACTGATATCCGGATACTGGGTGGCGGAATGATTGCCCCAGATGATCATCTGGCGGATGTCCGTGGTGGCGGCACCGGTCTTGCCGGCCAGCTGGGCCAGGGCCCGGTTGTGGTCCAGACGGGTCATGGCGGTGAAGTTGCGCGGATCCAGATCCGGTGCATTGCGCTGGGCGATCAGGGCATTGGTATTGGCAGGATTGCCCACCACCAGCACCTTCACCTGACGGCCGGCCACCGCGTTCAGGGCCTTGCCCTGCACGGAGAAGATCGCCGCATTGGCCTCCAGCAGGTCCTTGCGCTCCATGCCCGGACCACGGGGACGCGCACCCACCAGCAGGGCGTAATCCGCATCGGCAAAGGCCTCTTCCGGCTTGTCGGAGATCACCGTACCGGCCAGCAGCGGGAAGGCACAGTCTTCCAGCTCCATCACCACGCCACGCAGGGCATCCATGGCGGGGGTGATTTCCAGCAACTGAAGGATGACCGGCTGGTCCTTGCCGAGCATGTCGCCGGAGGCGATGCGGAACAAGAGGCTATAGGAGATCTGGCCAGCCGCGCCGGTGACGGCAACGCGCACGGGGTTCTTCATGAAACTACCTCCAGAGTACTCGATAGGATGAACAAGGCCGGAATTCTAGCAGAAAGCATGCTCAGGCAATGGGACGGTCATTTCTTTTCGGAATCACTACCGCTCTGGGTAAAAGCCTGCCAGAACAACTTCTGCATGGCATCCATATTAGCGATGCCGCTTTGCAGCATGGGCTGCATGAGGGCCAGGGACTCATAACCCTGCTGACCCTCACGGATACGCCGGGCCAGATCATCCATCATTTCCTTCTGCAGCGGCGCCACATCGGGCAAGCCGAGAAAGGCACGCAATTCTTCCGGAGTGGCATCCAGCTCCACGGTCACCTTCATGACAACTCCTTCGCCGCGCAGACGGCGTTTGGGGGTAAACCCGCAAGGTAACAGATATCGCCCGCACTTGAAGCCATCCCGCACGGCCCGGCCTGATACAATCCCGCCGTGAACACACCCACCTATCTCATCGACACCAGCATCTTCATCTTCCGGGCCTGGTTCGCCCTGCCCGACACCCTCACCTGCCCCCGGGGGCAACCGGTGAACGCAGTCGTGGGTTTCATGAATTTCGTCCGCAACCTGATGCGGGAAGAACACCCCGAACGGATTGCCTTCGCCTTCGACGAAAGCCTTGGCAGGCACTATCGCCAGGCCATCTACCCCCTGTACAAGGCCCATCGCCCCCCGGCCCCGGAGGCCCTGAAACGCCAGTTCCGGCTCTGCCGTGAACTGCTGGATGCCCACGGCCTGACCACCCTGTCCAGCCGGGAATACGAGGCCGACGACCTCATCGGCACCCTGGCCACCCGCGAACGCCGGGCCGGGCATCCGGTGATCCTGGCCACCGGCGACAAGGACCTGACCCAACTGGTGACCGACGGCGACCTGTGGTGGGAACCGCGCCAAAACCGGCGCCTGGACCCCGGCGGCATCCGCAAGATGCTGGGCGTCCGCCCGGACCAAGTAGCAGACCAACTGGCCCTGGCGGGCGACAAGGTGGACAACATCCCCGGCATCCCCGGCGTGGGCATGACCACGGCCGCCCGCCTGCTCAGACGCACCGACACCCTGGAAGCCCTGCTGGCGGACATCCCCGCCGTGGCCCACATGCCCATCCGAGGCGCCAGGCGACTCATGGGGCTGATCGAAGCCCACCAGGACACCGTGCGCCTGGCCCGGCGGCTGACGGGCATTCATTGCCAAGTACCGCTACCCGAAGGACTGGACCTGCGGCCCGGCCCCGATGACGAAACCCGGTGGCGCGCCCTGTACGCGGAACTTGGCCTGGACGGAACCCCGGTCACCCAGGCACTGTCCCTGTAAATCGATCGCTTATCGGCAGACACCACCCATGCCTCACCCAGGACTCCAACGCCCCCTGCGCACCCTCTGTTGCCTGCTGCTGGCCCTGTCGGCGGTGACCTTCAGCCCGGCCGGAGCCCACCCTCATGCCTGGATCGACCTGGAGGTGACCGCCGTGTTCGACGACACCGGCCATGTGACCGGGCTGCGCCAGACCTGGCTGATGGACCCCTTCTACAGCGTCTTCCTGCTGGACGAGATGGCTCACAATGCCACCGGCGACACCCGGGAAGAAAAGCTGGCGGACATCGCCCGGCAGGTGATCGAAAATCTCACCGAGTACCACTTCTTCACCGAAATCCATCACGGCGAACAGCTCATCCGCGACGTGCGTGCCGAGGCCCCCACCCTCAAAGAGATCAACGGGCGCCTGGCGCTGAGCTTCACCCTGCATTTCCAGACTCACGTGGACCCCGCCCGGGCGTCGCTGCGTTATGCCGTCTTCGACCCCACCTATTTCATTGAAATCCTGCACGCCGAAAACACCGTGCCCCATCTGGAGGGCGGCACGGAGCGCTGCGAGATCCGCATCCACCAACCCCGCCCCGATCCGGTCCTGGTGGCCAGGGCCATGGCCCTGGACTACGACCAGACCGGTGACCCGGACCTGGGCAAGCACTTTGCCGAACGCGCCGAAATCCGATGCTCCGACTGATCCTCCTTTGTCTGGCGGCCCTGTTGCTGCCCCTCCACGTCCATGCCTCCCCACTGACCGGCGGGGGAGCGCCGGCGGCCGCACCCGCCCAGCCGTTGATGTTGTTCGAAGATGAAGCCCGAGCGGAACCGGGTCTGCGGGATCGCATGGTGGCCTGGGTCATCACCCAACAGCGCCAACTGCACCGCCGACTGGCCGACGGCATGCAGCAGGTACGGGAGAACCCCGGCCCCACCAGTGCCGGGGCGCTGATCCTGGTGAGCTTTCTCTACGGCGTCTTCCATGCCGCCGGCCCCGGCCACGGCAAGGCCGTCATCACCACCTACCTGCTCACCCACCGTCAGCACCTGCGGCGCGCCCTGAGCCTGTCCTTTGCCTCGGCCATATTGCAGGGGGTCACCGCCATCGCGCTGGTATCCGGCGTCCTGCTCATCGCCGGCATGGCCGCCCGTGAAGCCATGGGCCGGGCCTACCTGCTGGAGCAGATCAGCTTCGCCCTGGTGGCCCTGCTGGGGGCCTGGCTCAGCCTGCGGGCGGTGCGCGGCTATCTGCGGCTGTATCGCGCACCGGCACCGGCGCCGGTCCGACTGCAACCGCTCACCGTCACGCCCCCGGCCGGTCATGGCCTGCGCTCCGCCCTGCCCCGGGACGTGACCCACCCCCACGGCCCCGGCTGCGGTTGTGGTCACGCCCACCATGTCACGCCCCGGCAGGCGGCCGAAGCGGGCAGTCTACCCGCCATGATCGCCACCATCGTGGCCGTGGGCATCCGTCCCTGCACCGGCGCCATCCTGGTGCTGGCGGCCGCCCATCTGCTGGGCCTTTGGCCGGCCGGCATCGTTGCCGTCCTGGCCATGTCCCTGGGCACGGCCATCACTGTGTCCATTTTGGCCATCCTGGCCGTCAAGGCCCGCCATCTGGCGATCCGGCTGGCGGGCGGCGGCGAACACCGGGGCATGATCTGGGTGGGCCAGACCATCACCCTCGCCGGGGGATTACTGATCCTGGGCCTGGGCCTGCTGCTGTTCACCGGCAGTCCGGGCAGCGCGGGAAGTCACCCCCTTGGTCTCTAGGCACAGATCCGCCCCCCGGCGGCCCGTCCGGAAACCGCAGGATCGACCCACCCGCGTCATCCTGCTGAACAAGCCCTACGACGTCCTCACCCAGTTCACCGACGGCCAGGGCCGCCGGACCCTGGCCGACTTTGTTCCCATCCCCGGTGTCTACGCCGCCGGCCGGCTGGACCGGGACAGTGAGGGCCTGGTGGTCCTGACCAATGACGGCCGCCTGCAGGCCCGCATCACCGATCCGGCCCATCACATGAGCAAGACCTACTGGGTGCAGGTGGAAGGGGTGCCCGACCTCGAAGCCCTGCACACCCTGGAGACAGGCGTGACGCTCAAGGACGGCCTCACCCGCCCGGCCGAGGCACGGATCATGGGTGAACCGGCGGGACTCTGGCCGCGGGACCCGCCCATCCGCGAGCGCAGGCACATCCCGGTCACCTGGCTGGAACTGACGATCCATGAAGGCCGCAACCGGCAGGTACGGCGCATGACCGCGGCGGTGGGCCACCCCACCCTGCGCCTGATTCGCCAACGGATCGGCGCCTGGACCCTGGACGGACTGGCGCCGGGACAGTGGCGGGAGGCCTGAAGATCCGGCAACGGCAGGCCACCTCTTGCACGACCCGGGATTGCCACTTAAAGTCGCATCTTAAGAAGGGTTCGGAATACGCCGAGAAGATTAAAAGCACGTCATTCCTGCGAGAGCGGGAATCTCGGAACACCGTCGTCATTCCCGCGAAAGCGAGAATCTCAGAACACCGCCGTCATTCCCGCGAAAGCGGGAATCTCGGAACATCGTCGTCATTCCCGCGAAAGCGGGAATCCAGTAACACACTGACAATTATGGGGACCCCCGCTTTCGCGGGAATGACGGAAAGGGGCTTGCTCGATGTTCCTCCAAGGTCGCCATTTCCCCAAGCCTACGCCGGTCCACCCGGAAGGGGTTCCATCCATGTCATCGCGTCGTCTGACGGGCTACCTGCTCCCGCTGCTGATCCTCCTCTCCGGCCCGGCCACGGCCACGGCCCTCACCACCGGCACCGACGCCCAGCGCGAACGTTTCGTGCAAACGGAACGTGCCCTCCAGCAGGGCAATCGCACCGCCTTCCAGCAAGGGATACGGGAACTGCAGGACTATGCCCTGCTGCCCTACCTGATCCACGCCGACCTCAATGCCCGGTTCCCGCGGATCGAACCGGGCGAACTGGACCGGTTCCTGGAACGCTGGGGCGACAGCCACCTGGGCCACCGCCTGCGCACCCGCTGGCTCACCCACCTGGCCGGCCAGGGGCGCTGGGAAGACTACCTGCGCCACTACCAGGGCGGTCTCGGGGCTACCCACACCTGCCAATATCACAACGCCCTGCTCAGGGCCGGCCGCCGTGACCAGGCCCTGGACGGGGTGGAAACCCTCTGGCTGGTGGGTCGTTCCCAGGTCAGTGAATGTGACCCGGTGTTCAACGCCTGGCGGGAAGCCGGTGGTCTCACCTCCCAACTGGCCTGGGAACGCTTCCGGCTGGCGATGGAGGCCGGCCAACCCGGACTGGCCCGATATCTGCGCCGCTACATGCCCGAGGGTGACCGGATCTGGGCCGACCGCTGGATCAGCCTCTACGAAGACCCCACCGGCCTGACCCGCATCCAGTGGCGCGCCGATGCCCACCCGGGCGCCCGGGACGCCATCGTCCACAGTTTCAACCGGCTGGCCCGACGCGATCCCCGCGAAGCCCTGACCCTGTGGGAGTCCGACCGGCGCGACTGGGGCATGGCCCGGGAGGATGCCTATGAGACCCGGCGCTTCATCGCCCTGCGCCTGACCTTGCGGGAAAAACAGGGTGCCCTGCCCCACCTGGCTACCCTGCCCGACGCCGTATTCGACGACCTGCTGCGGCAATGGCAACTGCGGGCAGCCCTGGCCAAGGGCGATTGGGAAACCGTGGCCAAGGCCGTCACCCACATGAGCGGCGAGGCCCGGCAGGAAGCCGCCTGGCGCTACTGGCATGCCCGCGCCCTGGAGCAGCTGGGAGACCAGCGCGGTGCCCGGACCCTCTACGACGGCGTCAGCGAGGAACGCAACTTCTATGGTTTCCTCGCCGCCGACCGTCTGGAGAGACCCTACCGCATCGGCCACCGTCCGCTGGACGTCACCCCCGACCGCATGGCAAGAGTCGCCCAGGACCCGGCTCTGGCCCGTTCCCTGGAAATGCTCGCCCTGGGCCGCATCATCGACGCCCGGCGGGAATGGATGCACCTGCAGAATCGCCTGCAGCAGCGGGACCGGGGCGACCTGGAAGCCCTGGCCCTGATCGCCGGACAGGTTGGCTGGCATGACCGGGCCATCTTCGCCGCCGCCCGCGCCCAGCGCTTTGACGACATCGACCTGCGCTTCCCCCTGGCCCATGCGCCCCTGATCATGGAAAAGGCCACGGTACAGGGCATCAACCCGGCCTGGGCCATGGCGGTGGCCCGCCAGGAAAGCGCCTTCATGCAGGACGCCCGCTCCCATGCCGGGGCCATGGGTCTGATGCAGATCATGCCGGACACCGGCCGCGCCATGGCCCCCCATGTGGGCGCCACGGTCAGCAATCCCATGCAACTGCTGGACCCGGACCTGAACGTGAGCATCGGCACCTATTACCTGCGTCGTAACCTGGACAACTTCGGCGGCCATCCCATGCTCTCCACGGCGGCCTACAACGCCGGGGCCGGACGCGTCCGTTCCTGGTTGCCCCGGGACGCGGAAGTCCCCGCCGATGTATGGGCCGAACTGATCCCCTTCTCCGAGACCCGGGATTACGTCAGGCGGGTGCTGGCCTACAAGATCCTCTATGAAGTACGCCTAGGCATGAGCCCCACCACCCTGAGCAGCATCCTGCCCCCGGTGACGCCCGCCGCCCGCCTGAGTCAGTCCCAGGTGCAGCACCAGGCCCGCTGGAGCGGCGCCAACGGCGGCCGCACGGCGGTGAATGATTATTGCGACGCGCCGGGGTATACCGACACGCCCTGCCTGTAAACCGTAACAGGATCGTCTGCCGCCTCCGCTTACCGGGTTCTGAACACGTCATTCCCGCGTAAGCGGGAATCCAGTGGCATACTGAAAATTCTGGACTCCCGCTTTCGCGGGAGTGACGGGCGAAATTAGAAAGCAACGGATGGAGTCAGGGAGTAGTAACCCAAGGGCAGCGGCTCAGCGCCTCCCTTACCCCACCTCGGCCAGCAACCGCCGGGCCACCCGCTCCGACTGCCCAGCATAACCCCCGCCGAACAGATTGAAGTGATTGAGCAGGTGATAGAGGTTGTACAGATCCCGCCGCACCCGATAGCCCGGGTCCAGAGGCCAGGCAGCCCCGTAAGCGGCATAGAACTCGGGTCCGCAGCCGCCGAACAACTCGGTCATGGCCACGTCCGCCTCCCGGTCACCGTAATATACCGCCGGATCGAAGATCACCGGCCGTCCCTCCCGGTCGGTGTCGTGGTTCCCACTCCACAGATCCCCGTGCAGCACCGAGGCCGTCGGCCGGTAACCCTGGAACAAGGCCGGCAATCCCTCCATCAGCCGTGCCACGGCATCGATCAGACCCGCCCGTCCTCCTCCCGCCTCTGCCGCCCGCCGGATCTGGAAACCCAGTCGGTGCTCCCGATAGAACGTTACCCAGTCATCGCACCAGGTGTTGATCTGCGGCGTACTGCCGATGGTGTTGTCCCGGTGCCAGCCGAACCGGGGGGCCGCATGCCGATGCAGGGCCGCCAACTGTTCCCCGAACCGGGCCGTGCGTGACGGGCCACCCAGAGGGACATGCTCCATCACCAGGTAACTGCGCCCCTCGATCACCCCGTGGCACAGGGGCTCGGGCACCCGGATCGCCCCCGGCGCCCGTAGGGCCAGCAGGCCTTCCGCCTCGGCGGTGAACATGTGGACCAGATTCGGACGATTGAGCTTGACGAAGAAACTGCGGCCGTCCTGCCCCTGCAGCACGGCGGTTTCATTGATGCAGCCCCCAGCGGCACCGCGCCGATCCTTGAGCACGAAGGGGCTACCGGAGGCCCGGGCGATCTCGCGGCAGAGAGCGGGCAAAAGGGTCATGCCGCCACCAGCCTGCCGAACACCTCGCCGGCCCGGGTCTCCCGCAACACCGTCCACCCCGCCGGTAGTTCCGTCTCCGGCTCCGACAGGGCCTGCTCCAGATACAGGCGCGCCCCGGGCCGCAGCAGGCCGGGACGGCTCAGATGCGCCAGACAATCGGGCAACAGCCCCTTGCCGTAGGGCGGGTCCAGAAACACGAGGTCGAAGGACTCGTCACAGGCGGCCAGATAGGCCAGTCCATCTCGTGCCATGACCTGGATCCGGTCCGTCCCCAGGGCCTCCACCTGAGTCTTGAGGTGCGCGGCTATCCGAACATCCCGCTCCACCATCACCACCCGCGATCCCCCCCGGGAAGCCGCCTCAAACCCCAGCGCCCCACTGCCGGCAAACAGGTCCAGACAGCGGGCACCCTGGATCACCGGCTGCAGCCAGTTGAACAAGGTCTCCCGCACCCGGTCCGGGGTGGGACGCAGGCCGGGGCCGTCGGGCACCGGCAACCGACGGCTGCGCCACTCACCGCCGATGATGCGCAGACGCCCCGGCGCACCCCGCCGGGGCTGCTTCGATATCCGGGTCTGCATCAACCCTCCCCGCCGACGATGACCGTCACCAGACGCGCCGGATCCACCCGGCGCCCGAAGGCCTCATTCACCGTGGCCGGTTCCAGAGCCTCCACCCGGGCGGTGAAGGTCTCCAGATAATCCAGCGGCAGGCCGTAGAAACCCATCATGGCCACATGATCCAGGATTCCCGAGTTGCTGGCGGTGCGCAGGGGGAAACCGCCGACGATATTGGCCTGGGCAGCCTTGAGTTCATCCTCATCCAGCCCGGACGCCACGAAGTCCTCCAGGGTCCGGCGCATCACCGCCACCGCCTCATCCGCCTGGGTGGCCTGGGTCTGCACCCCCATCAGGAACGGCCCCGCCGCCGCCATGGGTGAGAAATAGCTGTAGACACTGTAGGCCAGCCCCCGCTGGGTACGGACTTCTTCCATCAGCCGGGAGGTGAAGCCGCCCCCACCCAGACGATGATTCCCCACATAGAGGGAGAAATGGTCCGCATCCCCCCGGGCCATCCCGGGGTGGCCCATGAAGACATGGACCTGTTCGGAAGGAAAGTTCACCCGGATGGTCCGACCCGCCTCCGGCATGGCCACCGCGGGGAGCGCCGGGGCCGCCTCACCTGCCGACAGGACCGCGGCGATGCGCTCGGCCAAGGCCTCGGCCTCGGATCGGTCCAGCCCGCCCACCAGGGCCAGGATGCCGTTACGGGCCACGTAGTAGGTCTGATGGAAGGTCTTCAGGTGCCCCGGGGTGATGTCGGCCAGTCCGTCCTCGGTCCCCAGGGGAGAATGGGCGTAGGGGTGTCCGGCATAGACCGTCTCGAAGAAGGTGCGGCCGGCAATGGCCCCCGGGTTCTGCTGCTGGGCCTGCAGGGAGACCAGCGCCTGACGTCGGGCCCGGTCCAGGCCCCGCTGGGAAAACACGGGTTGGCCAACCACGGTGACGAAGGTCTCCACCGCCGTCTCCAGCCAGTCGGGTTCGGTCAGGCTGCGCAGGTTGAGGATGGCCATGTCCCGCTCGGAAGCGGCCCCGAACTGGGCGCCCACCCCTTCGAACCGCTCCGCAATGGTATCGGCATCCCAGTCACCGGCACCATCCTGCAGCAGGGTGTTGGTCAGGCGGGCCAGGCCGGGGTGATCACCGTCCCGGGCACTGCCGGCATTGAACACCAGCCGTGCATCCACCATGGGCAGGGCCGGAGAAGGCACGAAGTAAACCTTGAGGCCGTTTTCCGTCTCCCAGTGCTGGACCGCGGAGTCGGCCGGAGCCGTCATGGGCACGAGCAGCACCAGCAGGAGCAGCCCCGTCCAGCCGGGGCGTGACAGGCGGGAAAATGTCGTCATGTCAGGGTTCCTTTAACGTAAAAATCGCGCGTAGCACGCACTTGCGAATCAGGAAATCAGCGCAGATGGCCTTCGAAATACCCCGGCGGATCGTCCGGATCGATGGGCAACGGGTCCAGCCAGGCCACCGTGCGCCGGTCCGCCTCGAAATAGCGCCGGGCCACTGCCTGCACCTGTTCCGGCGTCACCGCCCGGATACGCTCGGCAAATTCATCCCCCAGCTGCCAGGGCAGCCCCACGCTCTCCAGCATCCCCAGGCGCATGGCCTGCCCCTGGATCGAATCCAGGCGATAGACCTCCCGGGCCACCACCTGGGCCTTCACCCGCTCCAACTCGGCGGTGCTCACGGGTTCATCCTTCAGACGTTCCAGGGCCTTGGTCAGGGCGGCCTCCACCTCCGCCCGCTCCACCCCGGCGGACGGGGTGGCACTGAGCATGAACAGGGTATCCAGTCGGGACAGGGGGCTGTAACCGGCCCCGGCGGAGGCCACCAGCTCACTTTCACGCACCAGTTCCCGGGAGAAACGGGCACTCTCGCCGCCGTCCAGCACCCCGGCGGCCACCTGCAGGGCATAGGGCACCCAGTCTTCCTCGGCGGTCATGATCACCGGCACCTTGTAACCCACCAGCAGATAGGGGACCCGTGCCGGCGCCCGTACCGTGATCCGCCGCTCACCCAGCTGCGGGGTCTCGGTGCGGGATTTCACCGCCAGTAGATCCCGCGCCGGGATGGGGCCGAAATGGGTCCTGGCCAGGTCGTGCACGGCCTCCGGCGCCACGTCTCCCACCACCACCAGGATGGCGTTATTGGGGGCATACCAGCGGTCATACCAGTCCCGCAGATCGGCCACCGTGTACTCATCGATGTCCGCCATCCAGCCGATCACCGGAATCCCGTAGGGACTGCTCAACCAGGCGACGGCATTGAAGTGCTCGAAGGTCAGGGCGTTGGGATTGTCCTCGGTCCGCAGACGCCGTTCCTCCCGCACCACCCGCATCTCCTGGATGAACTCATCTTCCGGCAGGGTCAGATTCCGCATCCGGTCGGCCTCCAGCGCCAGGGCCGTCCCCAGATGCTCGGTGGCCAGCTGCTGGAAATAGGCGGTGTAGTCCCGGCTGGTGAAGGCATTCTCCCGTCCCCCCAGCGCGGCGATGGTGCGGGAGAACTCCCCGGCGGGACGGGCTTCGGTGCCCTTGAACATCATGTGCTCCAGGGCGTGGGAGATCCCGGTGATGCCCCCGTGCTCATGACCGGACCCCACCCGATACCAGACCATGGAAGACACCACCGGCGCCCGCTGGTCCGGCAGCACCAGCACCTTCATGCCGTTATCCAGCATGAACTCATGGACGTTGCTCCCGTCATCGGCCGTGAGCCATCCGGGCAGCAGCAGGAACAGCAACAGACATACCCTCGTCATCTTCTGTTTCATTTCGGCAGACGTCCCTCAGTGGTAGGATGTGCGTTCTTGAACACCGTAGACCTCATCAGCGCATGTTCGGTTTCCGCAAGAAGAAAAAGCCCGTAGACCAGCCCAAGCAGGCTGTCGAACCCGTGGAGTCCCTGGAAATCATCGAGGGGCTTGAGATCATCAGGCCCCCCGAGGGTATCAGGTCCCCCCGGGACCGGGGCAAGGCCGCGCCGCAACCCGGAACGGCACCATCGACACCCGCCGGGCCGCCCCCCCCACCGGTGATCACGCCCCCGGCAGCACCGGTGATTGAACCGACCGCCAAGCAGCCGGAACCCGCCAAGGCACCGGTGATTGAGCCGGTCGCTCCCGGGCCGGAAACACCCAAGCCGATGGCACCCGCCACGGCAGTGGCCCCGGCGGCTTTGAAAACCGCACCCGAGATCAAGGCCGAAGCCCGGCCGCCGGTCGCCCCGAGCGGTCTGCCGAAAATCCCGGACGCGGCACCACCCTGGGCGGAGGCCGAGAAGCGAACAGAGCCTGAAAAGGTCGAGAAGGCCGATACAGGCGAAGAAACCTCGAAATCGGGCCTGTTCTCCCGCCTGCGCAAGGGGCTGTCCAAGACCTCCTCCAACCTCACCGAAGGCATGGCGGGTCTGGTCCTGGGCAAGAAGGCCATTGATGACGAGCTGCTGGAAGAACTGGAAACCCGGCTGCTCATGGCCGACGTGGGCATCGAGGCGACGGAAACCATCCTGGAAGGTCTCACCCGGCGGGTCGCCCGCAAGGAACTCAAGGATGCGGACGCCCTGGTCAAGGCCCTGGAAGGGGCCATGGTCGATGTGCTCAAACCGGTGCAGAAACCCCTGGTGATCGACGCCGGTCGCAAGCCCTACGTGATCCTGGTATTGGGCATCAACGGCGCCGGCAAGACCACCACCATCGGCAAGCTCACCCATCACCTGCGTCGGGAAGGCAAATCCGTCATGCTGGCGGCCGGCGACACCTTCCGGGCCGCCGCCGTGGAACAGCTGCAGACCTGGGGTGAGAGGAACCAGGCCCCGGTGATCGCCCAGGGCCAGGGCGCGGATTCCGCGTCCGTGATCTTCGATGCCTGGCAGGCCGCCAAGGCCCGGGGCATGGACGTGCTCATCGCCGATACCGCCGGTCGTCTGCATACCCAGTCCAACCTGATGGACGAGCTCAAGAAGGTGAAGCGGGTGATCCAGCGCCAGGCTCCCGACGCCCCCCACGAGGTCCTGCTGGTGGTGGACGCGGGCACCGGCCAGAACGCCCTCAACCAGGCCCGGGAATTCCATCAGGCCATGGATCTCACCGGCATCGCCGTCACCAAGCTGGACGGCACCGCCAAGGGCGGCATCCTGTTCGCCATCGCCGAACGGGTGGGTGTGCCGGTGCGTTTCATCGGGGTGGGGGAAAAGATCGAAGACCTGCGGGAGTTCAATGCCGAAGACTTTGCCAGGGCCCTGCTGTCGGCTCGTGAATAGGTCCATGGCCTCATGATCCTGCTGCGCAACGTCACCAAGCGCTACCCCAACGGCCATGAGGCCCTGTCCCGGATCAACCTGAGTCTGGACCGGGGCGCCATGGCCTTCCTCACCGGCCACTCCGGGGCCGGCAAGAGTACCCTGCTCAAACTCATCTCGCTGATCGAGCGCCCCAGCCGGGGCCAGATCGTGGTCAACGGTCAGAACCTGGAATCTTTGTCCGGTCGTCAGGTGCCCTACTTCCGGCGCCAGATCGGCATCATCTTCCAGGATCACCACCTGCTCCACGACCGCAGCGTCTTCGACAACGTGGCCCTGCCCCTGGTGATCCAGGGCTACCGGCAGCCGGAAATCGCCCGTCGCGTCCGCGCCGCCCTGGACAAGGTGGGGCTGCTGCACAAGGAGAACGCCGAACCCGTCACCCTGTCCACCGGCGAACAGCAGCGGGTGGGTATCGCCCGCGCCGTGGTCCACAAGCCCGCCATCCTGCTGGCGGACGAACCCACCGGCAACCTGGACCCTCACCTGTCCCGGGAGATCATGCAGCTGTTCCTGCGCTTCAATCAGGTGGGTACCACGGTCCTGGTCGCCAGCCACGACCTGAACCTGATCTCGTCCCTGGGCAAGCCCATGGTGCATCTCAATGAAGGCCGCCTCCAGCGCCGGGAGGCGGAGGCATGAAACGCCGTCGCGCCCTGACCCTACCGCCGGTCCATGCCCGGTTCCAGGCCTACGGCATCAACCATCTGCGGGCCCTGGTGTTCAGCCTGGGCAAGCTCTACCGTGCCCCCTTCTCCAGCGCCCTGACCCTGCTGGTGATCGCCGTCGCCCTGACCCTGCCAACCCTCTTTCATGTGGTGTTGAACAATCTTCAGCAAGTCAGCCCCCAGTGGTCCCAAACGGCGCAGATCTCAGTATTCCTCCAGGATTCAGTGGCGGATGAACAGCTGCCGGCCCTGGCCACCCGCCTGGCCCAACGCCCCGACGTGGCCGTGGCCCTGCCCGTCACCCGCGCCGAGGCCCTGGAGGAGTTTCGTGCCCATTCCGGCTTTGCCGAGGCCCTGGACACCCTGGGCGAAAATCCCCTGCCGCCCCTGATCCTGGTGACACCGGCGCTGGAGCACGGCTCCACAACAGCCCTGGAAGGGCTGGTCAACGCCCTGAACAACATGCCGGAGGTTTCCCGGGCGCTCATGGACCTGCAATGGGTACAGCGCCTGTTTTCCATCATGGAGATGCTGCAGCGCGCCACGCTCGTGCTGTCCCTGCTGCTGGGATTGGGGGTATTGCTGGTGGTGGGCAACACCATCCGGCTGGACGTGCAGAATCGACGGGAAGAGATCGAGGTAGCCAAGCTGGTGGGGGCGACGGACGCCTTCATCCGGCGTCCGTTTCTTTATGGTGGGCTGTGGCTGGGACTGGGAGGCGCCATGCTGGCGGTGGTGATCGTGACCATCACCATCCTGCTGCTGTCCGGGCCGGTGCAGGCCCTGTCGCAGCTCTACGGTGGGGAATGGCGCCTCGGCGGCCTGGGTTTTCAGGGCACCCTGGCCCTGCTCGGGCTGGGCGCGCTGCTGGGACTGGCGGGGTCATGGATCACGGTGAACCAGCACCTGCGCCACATCGAACCCCGTTAGGCATATTCCAAACACACCCATTCCCGCGAAAGCCTCACGCGTTACCGCAAAGCCTCACGCATCCTCGAAAAATCCCGCGGCATTCCGATGGAAGTCCCGCGCTATCCCCGCAAAGTCCCACGTCATTCCCGCGGAAGCGGGAATCCAGTGACAGACTCACAAACCCTGGACTCCCGCCTTCGCGGGAGTGACGAGTGAATGACGCATTCCCGCAAAGTCCCACGTCATTCCCATGAAAATCCCACGGCATCCCCATGGAAGTCTCGCGTCATCCCCGCAAAGTCCCACGTCATTCCCGCGGAAGCGGGAATCCAGTGACAGACTCACAAAACCCTGGACTCCCGCCTTCGCGGGAGTGACGAGTATCTGGAGCCGGAGTTAAGCCGCCATCGCCTGACGCAACTTGCGAATGGAATTGCTTTCAAGCTGCCGAATCCGCTCCGCCGACACCCCGTACTCCGCCGCCAGTTCGTGGAGGGTCGCCTTCTCCTCCGCCAGCCAGCGGCGCGCCAGAATGGCCCGGCTGCGCTCGTCCAGGGCGGCCAGAGCCTGCTGCAGGCGGGCCTGGTGATAACTGTCCCAATCGGTGCGTTCCATCAACGTCGCCGGATCACCCTCGTGATCCATCAGCACATCCGCCGGGGCGGCGGTATACGTACCTTCATCATCCGGTTCCGGATCAAAACATACGTCACGGCCGGCCAGGCGGGACTCCATCTCCATCACTTCCCGGGCGGATACCCCCAGGTCATTGGCCACGGTCTCCACCTCATCCTGACTGAACCAACCCAGACGCTGCTTGGCGCCACGCAGGTTGAAGAACAGCTTGCGCTGGGCCTTGGTGGTGGCCACCTTGACGATGCGCCAGTTACGCAGCACGAATTCATGGATCTCGGCCCGGATCCAGTGGACGGCAAAGGAGATCAGGCGCACATTCATGTCCGGATCAAAGCGCTTGACCGCCTTCATCAGGCCGATGTTGCCTTCCTGAATCAGGTCACCCAGATTCAGGCCGTAGCCGGAATAGCCGCGGGCGATATGGACCACAAAGCGCAGGTTATGCATCACCAGCTTGCGGGCGGCCTCCAGGTCCTGTTCGTCCCGCAGGCGGCGGGCCAGGGCCTGCTCTTCCTCGGCCTCCAGTACCGGCAGCCGGATGACGGCCGAGATGTAGCTGTCCAGATCCCCGACCGGGACAGCAAGGTGGCTGGCTGCCGGAGTCAGTGCGGTTGTCATGGATTGCGATCCTCCCCAATTCCAAGCGGAATGCTGCGAGTTTAGCACTCGCGAGGTTGGAGTGCTAACCGTGATGAAGAGTTCCCACCCCCTCACCCCAACCCCGGCTCAACGCCCGAACACAATCACGGACAGAAAACTCAGCCACGACACCACAACCAGCACCACAATGAACGTCATGGCCGCATTGTCAAAACTGAACATGGGGTGATTCAGCACCGGCAGACGCCGCAGCGCCCGCCCCCACTCGATCAACTTGTTCATCACTCACCCTCCCCGGAACCGGGTTTGTCATCCCGACGACGGCGCGGAATCCGCGGGTCATCGTCATCCATCAGGATCCGATGCGCCGGACCCTCCATATCGTCGTACTGACCGGATCGCACCGTCCACAGGAACGCCGCCAGGGCCAGGCCGAGAAAAATCATCCCCAGGGGGATCAGAATGTAGAGCATTTCCATCAGCGTGAATCCCGTAACCGCAATGCATTCACCACCACCACCAGCGAACTCAAGGACATCCCCAGGGCCGCCAGCCAGGGCGTGAGCAGTCCCGCCGCCGCCACCGGCAGCGCCAGGGCGTTGTAACCGATGGCCCAGCGGATGTTCTGCCGGATCACGGCCACCGTCTCCCGGGCCTTGTCCACCCCGGCCGGCAGCACCCCGGGCTGATCCCGATACAGGATCATGTCCGCCCCCGACTGGGCCAGCTGCGTCCCGCCCGCCATGGCCACCGACACATGGGCCTTGGACAGCACCGGGGCATCATTGACGCCATCCCCCACCATGGCCACCACCCGGCCTGCCGACTGCAACGCCTCCAGGGCCGCCAGCTTGTCCGCCGGAGACAGGCCGCCCCGGGCATCCTCGATCCCCAGTTGCCGGGCCAGAAAGGACACCGCCACCGGGGCATCCCCCGAAAACAGATGCACGGTGATGCCCCGAGCCTTGAGTCCCGTCACCGCTGCCAGGGCATCCGGGCGGGTACGGTCCTCCAGCACGAAGGCCGCCAGCAGGCCCTGATCGTCGCCCAACACCACATGCCCCGCATGGGGCCATTGCCCGACCAGACGCGCCAGACGTGGGTCATCGACGGCATCGGGGCCGAGCTCACGGACAAAACCCGGCGCGCCGATGCGCAGCCGACGGCCCCGGATCACCCCTTCCATGCCCCGGCCGGGATGGGCGCGGATCTCTCCGGCGGCCTCTATCGGCCCCGATCCGCCACCCGCCCCGACCCGCTGAAACACCCGCCCCACCGGATGCTCGGAACCGGCCTCCAGGATGCGGGCATATTTCAGGCAACCGGCTTCATCCACATCCCCCAGCACCGCCACCGTCCGCAGGCTCAGGCGTCCCTCGGTCAAGGTCCCGGTCTTGTCGAACACCACATCCGTGATCCCGGCCAGGTGTTCCAGGGCCTGCCCCCGGGCCGTCAACAGGCCGCGGCCGGTCAGTGCCCCGGTGGCCGCCGTGATCGCCGCCGGGGTGGCCAGGGCCAGGGCACAGGGACAACTCACCACCAGCATGGTCACCATCACCCAGAAGGCGCGGGCAGGATCCACCCACAGCCACCACACCAGCCCCGTCACCAGGGTCAGCAACAGGACCGCCCCCACGAACCAGCCCGTACCCCGTTCCGCCAGCCGGGCCATGGGGGGCTTTTCCGTCTGCGCCCGCGCCAGCAGGCGCTGGATGGATGAGAGCACCGTCTCCTGCCCCACCTGGTCCACCCGCATCACCAGCGGGCTTTCCACATTCACCGTGCCGCCCACCAGGGTATCCCCCGCCGACCGGCGCCGGGGCAGGCTCTCGCCCGTGAGTAAAGACTCGTCCACGCTGGAGGTCCCCAAGAGCACCACCCCGTCCGCCGGCACCGGCGCCCCCGGCCTGACCCGCACCCGGTCTCCGGGCAGCAATTCGGTCACCGGCACCTCCTCATCGCCCGTCTCCCCGATACGGGTGGCCACCGTCGGCAGCAGGCGCCCCAGGGATTCGGTGGCCTGACCTGCCCGCTGACGGGCCGCCATCTCCAGATACCGCCCGGTGAGCAGGAAGAACACGAACATGGTTACCGACTCGAAATACACATGTTCCGGATGCCCGGTCACCGTGGCCCAGGCGCTGGCGACAAAGGTGGAACCGATGGCCAGGGCCACCGGCACGTCCATCCCCAGGCGTCGCCGACGCAGGTCCCGCCAGGCGGACACAAAGAAACCGGCCCCGGCATAGAACACCACCGGTGCCGCCACCAGCATGGCCACCCAGCGCAGGAACTGCATCATGTCGTCCTGGCCGGGCACCCCATGGCCCAGCCACAGGGCCACGGCGATCATCATCACCTGCATCATCCCCAGGCCTGCCACCGCCAGACGCCGCAAGGCCCGGTCCCGCTCCTTGCGAAAGACCGCCTCCCGGCGTCCGGGATCAAACGGATGGGCCCGGTAACCGATCTCCGTGATGGCCCTCAGGATGGCGCTGAGGCTGATCCGGCTCTGATCCCATCGCACTCGGGCGCGATGGGTTGAATAGTTCACGGCAAAAGACACCACCCCCGGCAAAGCCTGCACATGACGTTCACTCAGCCAGACGCAGGCGGCACAGACGATGCCCTCCAGCATCAGCGAGGCCTCCCGCAAATTCCCCGGCGTCACATGCACAAAACTGCGCTGTACCTGCTCGCTGTCGTAGAGGGCCAGGGCATC
Organism: Ectothiorhodospira lacustris; assembly: GCF_022227785.1. NCBI lineage: Bacteria > Pseudomonadati > Pseudomonadota > Gammaproteobacteria > Chromatiales > Ectothiorhodospiraceae > Ectothiorhodospira > Ectothiorhodospira lacustris. The sequence goes on from NZ_JAJNQM010000021.1 coordinate 31,944, forward strand.
CAGGGCCGCGGCGGGATCCGGCGGAGCGCCGGCCTTTTCGGTGCGATGGCGGTAATAATCGGCCAGACCGGCATCGATGATGGCCGCCGCCACTGCCCGGCAACCGGGGCAGCAGAAGGCCTGTGCTTCCCCCTCCACGGTCAGGCTGAAATCCGTGCCTGCGGGCACCGGCAGGCCGCAGTGAAAGCAGGACCGAGCCGCGCCCGGCGTGCCCGCCTCAAAGGCGGATTGCAGGATCACGTTCACCCTTCACGCACCGAGGTCATGCCCCGCTGTTCGTGCAGGGCCTCCCCCCGGCGGACCTGCAGCAGCAGATCCCAGCGGCCGGGAGCGGGAAAGCGCAACCGGGCCTGATACAGGCCGGGACCGATTTCGGTCATGTGGAAGGTCTGATCCAGGCGTTCATCGGAGGGGCGCATGAACTCCCCCGCCACCAGCGCCCGGCTGACCGGCGCACCGGTACGGTCCGTGACCTTCACCTGGAAGATGCTGTCCCTGTCCAGACGGGGGGCCTCCAGCCAGCCCTGACGCACCTGCCAGCCCCGCTCGGCCTGGATCCGGGCCTGTTCCATGTACTTCTGGGCCAGGGCCTGATTCTTGTGGGAGATGTGGGCGGCGGTGCCGGGAAAGAAGGACGTCACCTGTTCGGCCCCGCTGCGGGGTTCGGGCAGGAGTCTCCCCACCATGCCGCTGGGCATGCCCTGGTGGGCCAGGGTCACGAGGATGCCGTTCACGGTGGCGATGACGATGAAGAAGCCCACGATGGCGGCGGGTGCCCAGTGGATGCGCAGCCGACCGGCCTGCCGGCTGTCGCGAGTCTTCTGGTTTTCCAACTGGGACATGATGATGCCCAGGCCATAGGGGGTGATCATGTAGAGGGCCAGATGGATGGCAAAGACATCGGCGCCAGGCCAGAACACGATGGAGACGGGGATGAACACCAGCAGCACCGCCGCCAGCACCGTGAGGGACACCTGGTAGGCCCGCAGACGAGTGAAGCGGTAGAGGACGAAGAACAGCACCATGGCGGCGCCGACGCCAAGACCCAGGCTGAGGACGAGTGAATCCATGATCGTGTCTCCGGTTAAAACCTATCTCAGTATGAACTGCGATCCCACCAGCACCGGCTCCAGCCCCTCCGGCATCACCGGCACCAGCTCAAACACCAGTACCTGCCGGCGCGCCGCCCCCGTCGGGGCCTGATAACGCACCCGGGCCAGCAATGTGGTCCGATGCTCCGGCATCAGCGTCACTCGCTCGATCCGCCCCATGTCCAGCACCGCCCCGTCCAGCCCCGACACCCGCACCTCCAGAGTCATGGGGTGCTGGGTCTTGTTGTTCACCTTGATCTCGTAACTGTTCTGGATCGAACCATCCGACAGACGCACAAACAGCGGCTGACGGACCTGATTCACCGAGGCATCCAGCGGTGCCTGATGGGCCACCCCCCAGACCAGGAGCGCCGTGATCAGCAACAGCGGCAACCCGTAACCCAGGGTCTTGGGCTTGAGCCACCGGGTCTTGCGGCCCTCCAGGGCATGCTCGGAGGTATACCGCACCAACCCCCTAGGCCACTTGAGGCGATCCATCACCGCATCACAGGCGTCCACGCACAGGCCACAGTGGATGCACTGGTACTGCAGACCGTCACGGATATCGATACCCACCGGACACACCTGTACACAGTAATCGCAGTCGATGCAGTCACCGACCCCGGCGGCCCGGCGCGTCGTCAGGTCACGCCCCCCGGCCCGCAGGGTGGCCCGCCCCGCGGTCCCCTCCCCACGGTCGCGGTCATAGGAAATGATGAGGGTATCCCGGTCGAACATCACACTCTGGAACCGGGCATAGGGGCACATGTAGGTACAGACCTGCTCCCTCAGCACCCCGGCCAGCAGCCAGGTGGTCAAGGTGAGAAACCCGGTGGTCACGTAAGCGGCAAAGGGCGCCTGTCCGGCAAAGAAGGCCGCCGTCAGGGCGGGCGCATCGGCCCAGTAGAGGGTGAAGGTCAGCCCGGTGAGAAAGGCCACCCCCAGCCAGGCGGCATGGGTCGCGCCCTTTTTCAGGAATCGCCGGACAGTCCAGCCCGACCGGTCCAGGCGCATGCGGGCGCCGCGGTCACCCTGGATGCCCCGCTCGATGGCCATGAACACATCGGTCCACAGGGTCTGAAAGCAGAAATAGCCGCAGAAAACCCGCCCTGCCAGCCCGGTGACCATGAACAGCAGCAGGGCCAGGATGATGAGCACCGCCGCCAGCCAGAAGATATCCTGGGGATGGACCAGCAGGTCGAAGAGATAAAAACGCCGGCCGGGGATATCGAACAGCACCGCCTGGTCAGGCCCGAATGCCCGTTCCCAGCGGACCCAGGGCAACAAGAAGAACACCCCGTAGGCCAGAGCCAGAACGGCCCATTTCAGGTTGCGAAAACGGCCCTTGACGCTGCGGGGATAGATGGGAATACGGGCCTGGTATTGCTCGGACATTCAATCTCCATACTGCGGTTAAAGCCCCCCACCCAGTTGATGCACATAGGTGGCCAGCACCCGGATCTCCGCCGGGGAAAGCCGATCACCGAAGGCGGGCATCTCCCGCTGCACCCCGCGCAGGATCAGGTCCCGAACCAGGGCCTGACGCTCGGCATGGCTTTGCGCACCCGTCACATCGATGTTCTGCCAAATGTCGTTGGTCAGATTCGGCGCCCCCTGAGACTTGAGCCCCAGCCCCTCGCGGCCATGACAGGCATAACAGCCGCCCTCGTAACCCTGGTAGATGGACCCGCCCAGGCTCACCTGCTCCGGATCCCCGCCCTCGTGTCCGGCCAGGCTCAGCACATAGGCGGCCACCGCATCGGCCTGCTGGTCATCGAAGGTTTCGCGGTAAGGGGGCATGTAACCCATACGTCCCCGGGTGATGGTCTGTTCGATGGCCTGGATGGTACCGCCCCAGTGCCAGTTGTCGTCCGCCAGGTTCGGATACAGACCGATGATGCCCGCGCCCCCGGTCTGATGACAGGCGGCGCAGAAGTCACCGAAAATCCCCCGGGCATAGGAATTCACGAACGCCAGCATGTCCGTATCGGACAGCACCGTGTCATGGTCCGCCGCCGCGATCACCTGCAGAAACTCCCGCTGACGCACCGCCGCATCACTGGTCTGCATCTCCCGCACCAGCAGCGCCCGGCTGTTCCAGTGGCTACGCTGGGGCTCACCCTCCACCTCGTAATTGATCCAGGAAATCCCCTTGGTATAGGTCCCGGCAATGGGCCAGGCGGGGTACAGCAGCCAGTAGATCAGGGAAAACACCACCGTGGCGTAGAAGCTCCACAGCCACCAGCGCGGCAAAGGGTTGTTGTACTCGCGCAGGTCATCGTCCCAGACGTGGCCGGTGGTTTTCACACCCCCCGGCTTGCCGGAGGCCGACTGCTGCTCGTGTCCGGGTTCGTTCATGACTGTTTCTCGTCTTGGTGCTTTTGATCCGGCTCATCGTCGTCAAAGGGAATGTACCGGTAGGACTCCAGCCGCTCCGACCGCTTGCGGCTGGAAAACAGATAAATCAGGATGCCGACGAAGGTGCTGAAAAACAGCAGCAGGGCCACCATCTTGCTGTTATTGAGATCCGTGATCCAAGACCAGAGATCCATAAGAACCTCCCACATCAAAACTACCTGAATTCCACGAAGTACCCTTCGTCATACCGGGTGAAGTCCACCAGGGTCCCCAACATCTGCAGATAGGCCACCATGGCATCCATCTCCGTGATCCGGGAGGGGTCCCCATCGTAGTTTCCGCGCCGGGCCTGGGCCTCCAGGTTCTCCCGGGCGCGGGTAATGTCCAGTTGCCGTGCCGTCTCCTCGCCGAAGCGTTCCACATTGGCGGCAAACTCCTCCTCGGTCAGGGAATAGGGTACCCCGGCGATGCGCAGGGCGCGCATGCGCTGCTCAATGTCGCCATAGCGCAGATCCCGCCGCGCCAGCCAGGGATAGCCGGGCATGATGGACTCGGGCACCACGGCACGAGGCTCGATCAGGTGGCGGGCGTGCCAGTCGTTGGAATACTTGCCCCCCACCCGGGCCAGATCCGGTCCGGTGCGCTTGGAGCCCCACTGGAAGGGATGGTCATACATGGATTCCGCCGCCAGGGAATAATGCCCGTAACGCAGCATCTCGTCCCGGAACGGTCGGATCATCTGGGAATGGCAGGTGTAACACCCTTCACGCACGTAAAGATCCCGGCCCCGCAGTTCCAGCGGGGTATAGGGACGCACCCCTTCCACCTCCTCCACGGTATCGTCGATGTAGAACAGGGGCACGATCTCCACCAGCCCCCCGATGCTGATCACCACCAGGGTCAGGGCGATCAGCAGGCCGGCATTGGTTTCTATGGTTTCGTGTTTCATGGCGGTGCAGTTCCCCCGTCAGGCCCGCGAAGCAGATGCCGTCGTGTCGGCCCGGCCGGACGCGGCCTGCCGAGCCGCCCCCCGACGCACCGGTTCGATGGTCTTGTAGATGTTGTAGGCCATCAGCAGCATCCCGGCCAGGAAGAACCCGCCCCCCAGGGCACGAACCACATAGGGCTGATGCAGGAACACCACCGTCTCGATGAAGGTATAGGAGAGATTGCCGAACTCATCGAAGGCCCGCAGCATCAGGCCCTGCCCGATCCCCGCCACCCACATGGCGGTGATGTAGAGCACGATGCCGATGGTGGCCAGGAAGAAGTGCACGTACACCAGGCGGACGCTGTAGAGCCGGGTATCCCACAGCCGCGGGATCAGGTGATACATGGAACCGAAGGTGATCATGGCCACCCAGCCCAGGGTCCCGGAATGCACATGTCCCACGGTCCAGTCGGTGTAATGGGACAGGGCATTCACGCTCTTGAGCGACATCATCGGTCCTTCGAAGGTGGCCATGCCGTAAAAGGACAGGGAAGTGATCAGGAACAGCATGATGGGATCGGTGCGCAGTTTGTGCCAGGCCCCGGAGAGGGTCATGATCCCGTTGATCATCCCGCCCCAGGAGGGCAGCAGCAACAGGATGGAGAAGGTGGCCGCCAGGGTGGAGACCCAGTCCGGCAGGGCCGTCCAGTGCAGGTGGTGGGCACCCACCCACATGTACAGGAACACCAAAGCCCAGAAGTGGACGATGGACAGCCGGTAGGAATAGATGGGCCGACCCGCCTGCTTGGGCACGAAGTAGTACATCATCCCCAGGAAGGCGGCGGTCAGGAAGAAGCCCACCGCGTTATGGCCGTACCACCACTGGGTCATGGCATCCTGCACCCCGGAGAACAGGGAATAGGACTCCAGGCTGAACAGGCTCACCGGGATCGCCAGGTTATTGAAGATGTGCAGGATGGCCGTGGCCAGGATGAAGGCCATGAAGAACCAGTTGGCCACGTAGATGTGGGGCTGGGTCCGGCGCAGCAGGGTCATCAGATAGACCAGGAAATAGGCCACCCAGACCACGGTGATGAGCAAATCGATCTGCCAGGTGAACTCGGCGTACTCCCGTCCCTGAGTGTAGCCCAGCATGTAGGTGATCGCCCCCAGCGCCACCGCCAGGTTCCAGCCCCAGAAGGTGAATTCCGCCAGCTTCGGCCCGAACAGGCGGGTCTGGCAGGTTCGCTGCACGATGTAGTAGGACGTGGCAAAGAGGGCGTTGCCGCCGAAGCCGAAGATCACCAGGGTGGTGTGCACCGGCCGGAAACGGCCGTAGGTGATCTGCGGGATATCGAAGTTCAGGAAGGGAAAGGCGAGCTGGGAGGCGATCCACACCCCCACCCCCATGCCAAGCACGCCCCAGACGAGGGTCATGATGGTGAATTTCTTGACGATTTCGTAGTTGTACTGCTCGGAAGGCGCGACCTGGGTACGACTGCGGTCGGCGTCGGCGGAGGAGGTCTGTGCCATGGCGAGGTCTCTGGAGTCTTCCTTTTTTTAATAAAGGGTATAGACCCTTCCCTGGAATTTTGCGAACCGGCGATCGTCGGCTCCGCGGTCATCATATCCGACTATAACCCAAGGAATTAAAGGGTTCGACTCAATGGAATTGATAGGGGCAACAGGAAGATTGATCAGCCCGGGGCAATCGGGATCACCCCCCGCGCCGGCATCGGACTGGGCGCCGGCGCGGCCGTCACCCAGGCATGCCCGTAGACCACCTCATAGGTGGCCGGCAACACCCCTTCCGCAGTCCGGAACGACTCGTAGGCCGCCTCCGCCGCCCGCAATCGCGATGGCGTGGTCAACCCCCGCCCCCGCCCCAGCAAGGCATTGGTGGCCCCGATCGCCTGCAGATCCCGCATCAAACGCCGCATCTGCGGATAGGTCACCGTGATCCGCTCCACATCCATCACCGGGTCCGCAAACCCGGCCCGCACCAGAGCATCCCCCACGTCATGCATGTCCAGAAACGCGTTCACATGGGCATGGCCATCCACCGCCTCCCAGGCCGAGCGCAGCTCATGGAGGGTATCCGGCCCCAGGGTCGTGAACATCAGCAACCCGCCGGGGGCCAGCACCCGCCGGAACCCGGCAAAGGTCCGCTCCAGATCATTGCACCACTGAATCGTCAGACTGGAAAAGATCAGATCAAAACCGGCATCGGCAAACGGCAACGCCTCCACATCGGCACACACCAGGCCCGGCCGCCGCCACCAACCACTGCCCTTTCTCACCTGCTGCAGCATGGATGGCGACAGATCCAGCCCCACCACCCGCGCACCCCGATAACGCCGACGCAGTCCGTGCAGCCCCTGCCCCGTTCCCGTGCCCGCATCCAGCACCCGCGTCGGCTGCAGCCGGATCCACTCCAGCCGCTCCAGCAACCTTGCACAGACCTCCTTCTGCAGCACGGCCGCTTCGTCATAGGATGTCGCGGCCCGGTCAAAGGTGGCGCGCACCCGCTGCTTGTCCACGCGGTAACGGGTGAGATCAGTCATGCATAAAACTCCGGAGAATGGCCTCGAATTCGGCCGGTCGAGACAGAAACGGGGCATGGCCGGCACCCTCGATCACGGCGGTGCGCATGGTCGGCCGCAGCGCCCGGAACGACGTCTCGGCGGCGGCGGGCACCAGGGTATCGTACTCGCCGAACACGGCATGCACCGGACATGGCAGGGCGGCCAGGGTCGGGCGCAGGTCCATGTCCCGCAACAGTCCCAGCCCCTCGGTCAGGGCCTTGGGCGTGGGCGGGCTGTCCAGCAGACGGCCACGCAGGGTCTTCAGCGTCGCCTGGGCATCGGGCAGGCCATGAAACTGCAGGGCCAGAAAGCGGTTCAGCGTCACCTGATACTGGGCCGCCAACCCCTGGGCAAAGGCATCCAGGATCGGCAGGCGCATGGCATGGGGCCAGTCCGGGGCCTGCACGAAGCGCGGCGTGCCGGCCACCAGGATGACCCGGTGAACCCGTTGCGGATGGCGCGCCGCGGCCTGCAAGGCCACCAGGGCGCCCAGGGACCAACCCACCAGGGTGGACCCGGCGTCCGGCAGGGTGACGGCCAGGCGATCCGCCAGGGTATCCAGATCCCCCAGTCGGGTCTCATCGGCGGCGGCGCCATGGCCGGGCAGATCCACGCGGTGGACCTGAAAATCATCGGCCAGGGCGCGAGCCAGATCCTCCCAGACCCCGGCGTTGAGGCCCCAGCCATGGACCAGGGTCAGCGCCGGGCCGTCCCCCAGGGAACAGGTCTTCAAAGCGGCAGTCACTCAAAGCTCTCCGGAACAAGTACATTAAAACCGTTCACCCCTCACCCCAACTCCTCTCCCACAAGGGGAGAGGGGCTTTAAGGCACTTTCTCGGTTATCATGCGCGGCAAACCCAACCGCCCGAACGGTCCACCAGGCCGGCGAGGATACTCCACCCCATGCTGCTGCCCATCATACTGACCATCGCCGCCTACCTGATCGGCTCCATCTCCACCGCCATCATCACCTGCAAGCTCCTGGGCCTGCCCGACCCCCGCACCCAGGGGTCCGGCAACCCCGGCGCCACCAACGTACTGCGCTCCGGCGGCAAAAAAGCGGCCATCATCACCCTGGCGGGCGATCTTCTCAAGGGGCTGATCCCGGTCTTGGTCGCCCAGGCACTGGGGCTGACAGGGCTGGCCCTGGCGCTGGTGGCCCTGGCCGCATTCCTCGGCCATCTGTTCCCGGTGTTTCATCAGTTCAAGGGCGGCAAGGGCGTGGCCACCGGGCTGGGCGTACTGCTGGGCCTGCACTGGGCGGTGGGGCTGTGCACCCTGGTCATCTGGCTGCTGGCCACCGCCGGCACCCGCACCTCATCCATCGGCGCCCTGGCCGCCGCCACCTCGGCCCCCATTTGGGTGGCCCTGATCATGGGCGATGCCTGGGTCACCATCGCGGCCTGCCTCATGATGGCCTTCATCTATGTACGGCACGCCGGCAACATCCGCCGCATCATGAACAAGACGGAACCCAAGATCGGGCAGAAAAAGCAGCCCTAGGCCCGACGAATGGCAGCGGTGGCCGGGGATGCCATGCTTCGCGGCCAAGGGCCGCGCCCACAGGGCGACCGAAGGCGCTACACCGGCACCAGCTCATCGATCCCCCAGCGGGCGCGGGCCGGGATCTCCAGCCCGCAACGCGCCCCGGCGGCCAGACGCAGCGCACCGGCCAGGGCGATCATCGCCCCGTTGTCCGTACAGAACTCGATGCGCGGATAGAACGCCTGCCCACCCTCCTCGGCCACCATCTCCGCCAACGCCGCCCGCAGACGCCGATTGGCCCCCACGCCACCGGCCACCACCAGACGCTGCGCACCCACCGCGTGCAACGCCCGCCGGCACTTGATCACCAGGGTATCCACCACCGCATCCTCGAAAGCCCGCGCCACGTCCGCCTCCAGCCGGGCATCCCGGGACGGATCCTGCAACGTGGTCAACGCTCGCGTCTTCAGACCGGAAAAACTGAATGCCAACCCCGGCCGGTCCGTCATCGGCCGGGGGAAACGAAACCGCCCCGGATCTCCCTGCTCCGCCAGCCGTGCCAGCGCCGGGCCACCCGGATACCCCAGACCCAAC
>NZ_JAJNQM010000022.1:0-40927 GCF_022227785.1 Ectothiorhodospira lacustris
ACTTTTAGAGTAATTCTAAGTCTTTATTGGAAAGGCAAGCTATAGAGCAAGCTATAGAGAGCTATAGAGATAGAGGTGCCGATCCAGGCCCAATCCGCTTTAAAGGAGATCCCACCATGAAAGGCGACAAGAAAGTCATCGAATACCTGAACAAGGCCCTCAAAGGCGAACTCACCGCCATCAACCAGTATTTTCTGCACGCCCGCATATTCAAGAACTGGGGGCTGACCAAGCTGGACGAATACGAATATCACGAGTCCATCGATGAAATGAAGCATGCGGACAAGCTCATCGAGCGCATCCTGTTCCTTGAGGGCCTACCCAACCTGCAGGATCTGGGCAAGCTTTACATCGGTGAAAACACCAAGGAAATCCTGGAGTGCGACCTCAAGCTGGAGCATGAGGGGCATGCCGTTTACAAGGAGGCCGTGGCCTACGCGGAGAAGGTGGGAGACTATCCCAGCCGGGATCTGTTTGCCGCCATCCTGGCCGAGGAGGAGGAGCACATCGACTGGATCGAGACCCAGCTGGAGCTGATCGAGCGCCTGGGACTGACCAAGTACGAACAGTCCATGCTGTAGTCGGGGTCCACCGTGGGGAACCAGTTCCCCACGGTCCTCTCGCAAAAAACCGCCCGGGAAAGTGAATGCCGGCAATAAGCTTGAGGCCGACAAGAACGACCCATGCGGGATTCTTCGGGCTGGCAGCCTGTTTGGCGCCCCGACCACGACTCGAACGTGGGACCTTCCCCTTAGGAGGGGGACGCTCTATCCACCTGAGCTACCGGGGCAGTAAAAAAGCACTCCGGGTGCCGGAGCGCGAACGTCGATAATTATGGCACAAATTCCCTGCAAGGAGAGCATCCCGTCCCCGCCGCTCGGCCGCGGGACATATCGCCATTTTGCCGCCGGGACAGGATAGACTCATGCCATGCCAAAGCCCCGGACGATGCCCATGCCCATGCCCATTCACCAAGCGCAGTTCGCCGTCACCACCCTGGGCCGTGGCCCGGTCGAGATCACCCACCGTGTCAATGAACTCCTGCAGCAGTCCGGCCTGGAAACGGGGCTGTGTCATGTGTTCTGCTGCCACACCAGTGCGTCTCTGACCATCACTGAAAACGCGGATCCTACGGTACTGCAGGACCTGGAGGGACATCTGGTCCGGACCATTCCCGACGGTGATCCCCGGTATGCTCACGACATGGAGGGGCCGGATGACATGTCGGCCCACATCCGCAGCGTGCTGACCGGCGCCGGCCTGACCGTGCCCTTCGCCCGGGGGCGTCTGTCCCTGGGAACTTGGCAGGGAATTTTCCTGTGGGAGCATCGCACCCATGGCCATGGCCGCCGGGTGATCGTGACTTGCCAGGGAGAGGCACCGGCGTCACCGGGAACGCTGCCGGAGCGCCGTAATGAGGACGCTGATGAACTGCGGCAGGCCCTGACGACCCTGACGGCGGAACGGGATCAGGCCCTTGCCGAACTGCAGAAGGCCACGGCGGCCCTGGCGGAGATGCAGGGCCGGATCCAGGCCTCGGAGGATACCCGGACGGAGCTGCAGGCCATCATGGCACGACTGCGGGATATCGGCGGAGGCTGAGTCTTGTCAGTCTCGGGCCACCGGCACATCGCCGGCCCGGGGGTCATTGTGCCGGTGTGTCCGGGGCAGTGTTCCGGGTACGCGGCACGTCCTCGTCGTCCAGTGCCATGGCCGCCGAGGCCAGCTGCAGGTCGCGCACGAACATCCCCAAGGAGGCGATCAGGCTTGCCATGGCAAACACGAACATGGTGCCGATCAGGCGCGGATGTTCCATGCTCAGCAGGAAATCGATGAACACGGTCAGGATGGTCAGGCAGACCAGCATGGCCGTGGCGATGCTGAGTTTGATGCTCAGGTTGATCAGGCCCGCGCGTTCATCCAGGATGTCTATTTCCCGGCGATGCAGTTCAAACCGCACGGGTTCGGGCGCCCGCAACCTGTCTGCCAGTTCCCGCTTACGATCCACGATCCTGGCCAGACGCACCACGAAGGCATTGATGAATCCGGCAATTCCCACCAATAGGAACACCGGGGCGACGGAAAACTGGATGACCTGAGAAATCAGGACCGGTGAAGTGCCTTCTGTCATCTGAAAGGCTCCTTGCGGTTGAGGTATGTGGTTTCCGATACCGCAATGCAGGCCACGGGGGGCAGGAGCATGGAGATACGTCATGCGACTCATAGAAGTCATCAGCCCCGAGTATCTGCGGCCACGTTTGCTGGCATTGGCACACGCCCATCATGCCATCGACGCCTGGTGCGGGGCCACCAATGAGGACGGCCGAATCTCCGTGCGCATGGTCGTCGGCGCGGAAAATACCCAGCGGTTGATGGAGGCCCTGCAGGGCACGATGCTGAAAGAACCCACGGCGCGCATCGTCGTGCTGCCCGTTGAAACCACGGTGCCGATGCCGGGGCAACCGGGCACTGCCCCCCGGCCCAACACCCCGGGGGGCAGGGATCTCACCCTTGAGGAGCTGTATACCAGGATGGCCAAGGAGGGAAATCTGGATCGCAACTATGTGATGCTGATTTTCCTGTCCACCATTGCCGCCACCATCGGCCTGGCCGAAGACAACACGGCGGTGGTCATCGGTTCCATGGTGATTGCCCCATTGCTGGGACCGGTCATCACTTTTGCCTTCGGTATCTCCATGGGCGTGCGGGCCCTGGCCATGCGCGCCCTGTTCACTGCGGTTGTCGGGCTGGGCCTGGCCATCCTGCTGAGCCTGATCATCGGTTATCTGTGGCCGGTGAGCATCAGCAGCCAGGAAGTGATGACGCGCACCGGGGTCAATCTGGCTCATGTGGTGCTTGCCCTCACCGCGGGTGCCGCGGGTGTCCTCGCCCTCACCAGCGGCATCACCACCCGACTGGTGGGGGTCATGGTGGCCGTTGCCTTGCTACCGCCTGCTTCCGTATTGGGCATGCTGCTGGGCAAAGGGGAATTCGAGCTGGCCACCGGTGCGGCGCTACTGCTCGGCGTCAATGTGATCTGCGTGGTTATCGCAGCCCAGTTCGTATTCCTGTTCCAGGGTGTCAGGCCTCGTCGGTGGGTGGGCGTAGGGCATGTAGAGCGATTCACCCCGAAGGACTGGTTCATCTGGCTGTTGATTGGCACGCTCCTCTTGGCTGGCCTGGTGTTTCTGATCCTCTCGCGTGGGATGCCCTGACACGCAGGCGCTCGTTATGCTTCGATGACATACCCAAAGCTGTGCAAAAATTCCCGGGATTTAACGCGTAGAGGCGCCAATCCCGGATCCGCGAATATCCCCCCAGGCGCTTTCGACACTCAAGAACTCAAGATTGGACCCCATGGCCTCGAAAAAACAGAAACAGTGGATTAGCCTGAGCGGCATTCGTCGCGATTGCGGACAAAGAAGCTACGAGCGCGGTACCCGCTATTTCGAGGAAGGACGTACCGGCCAAGTCAGGATCATCCGGCGCGACGAGAAGGAGTTGAGCTGTCAGGCGGTGACACAGGGCAGTGATGGCCGCACCTATGAACAGTTCGTCCGGTTCATCCGTCTGCAGACGGATAATGGGCAGGAGCTTGTGGTGCTGCATGGTGAGTGCGGCTGCCCCGTGGGAGATAACTGTAAGCACGTCGTATCGGCAGCCCTGGCCCTGCGTGAACAGACATATGACCTGGCGGCCTCCTCTCTGGGCAGACCCATGTTCCTGCAGTGGCTGGAACACGTGTCCGAGCAGTCATCACAGGCATCCAATCAGGCCGCGGAGGCTGTGCCGAACCAGGAATGTCTGCTGTACCAGCTGACCTTCCATGCCGCCGATGGCAGTACCAGCGTGAGCTTCCGGGTGGCCATATACCGCAAGGACGGCACACCGACCAAAGGGCGGGAGGTGAGGCTGGCCAGTCTGCTGGAACCCTATGGGTCCACCCAGCGAGCGATGACCGAACTGGACAGGGATATCGCGCAGCAACTGTCAAGCTGGAGCAATACGGCTTATCAACGTACCGCCTATCACCGCCATGCTCGTGATGGCCAAGGCACCCGTCTCAAGGGCCGTGCCGGTGCATTGGCACTGGAGATGATGCTCGATTCCGGACGGCTGTACTGGTCGGAAGTGCCGGATCGGCCGTTGACGCGAGGCGCATCACGACAGCTAGAACTGGCCTGGGAGGTTGCCGATGATCAGTATCGCCTGGTGCCGCGGGCCAACCAGGACCGCAAGATCCATCTGATTCTGGTTCACCCATTCTGTTATCTGGACCCGTTGGATCTTCAGGTTGGTGCCCTGGAAATCCCAACAGGCATGGACCCGGCCTGCCTGGCCAGGATACCCAGCTCACCGCCGGTGGCCGCCACCGAGGTGGAACAGGTCAGCCTGGGTCTGGCACGACAGTTTCCCGATTTACCCACGCCCACGCCGGTGTCCCGACGCGAGATCCGTGACCAGGCGCCGACGCCGGCCCTGGCGGTGATGCTGTACGACCCGGATCTGCTGCAATCGGGATTGTTATTCCATTTCATTTATGAAGACGACGTGGTGGTGATGCCCCATGCCCCCCATGACCTGGTCAGGGGGGAAGCGAACGGTGAACTGCTGGATGTTCACCGCCACCGGGCCGCCGAACAGCAAGCACTGGACGTGATCCGCGCCGAGGTGCTGGAACCCTGGCCCCAGCGGCCGGAGTTGTGGCGCCCCGCCATGGGCGAGGTGGATCGCCAGACCGCCCTGGGTCGCTGGTTCGAGGTGCTGGACACGGTGCTGCCGCGCCTGCAAGTCCAGGGCTGGCGCATCAAACATGTCCAGGGCGATGCCCCCCGTTTGCTGCGGGCCGATGCACTGCAGGCCCGGGTGGAGGAGGGTCAGGGTTGGTTTGATCTGAGGTTTGACCTGGAGGTGGATGGGCGCAGGATCCCCCTGTTGCCCCTAGTCACCCACCTGTTGGCCGATTATGTGCCCGGCACCTTGCCGGAGACCCTGTGGTTGCCCATGGAGGGGGGGCAGTATGTGAGAGTAGCCCGGGAACAAATCGAACCAGTGCTGCAGACCCTGGTGGATCTGCATGATCACCTGAGCGCGGATCAGGACGAATTGCGCCTGTCACGATTGGATGCCCCTCGGGTGCTGGAACTGGGGCCGATTCCGGTGAAAGGTGGCGAGGGCATCGAACGACTGGCCCGGCAGCTTGCCCACTTCGACGGCCTGCGCACGGTGCCGCTCCCGCCGGAGTTTGTCGGTCGGCTGCGTCCCTACCAGCAGCATGGTCTGGACTGGATGCAGTTCTTGCGGGAACACGAGTTGGCCGGCGTGCTGGCGGACGACATGGGCCTGGGAAAGACCGTTCAGACCCTGGCTCATCTGATGGTGGAGAAGGCGGCCGGACGGCTCACCCGACCCAGCCTGATCGTGGCTCCCACCAGTTTGCTGAGCAACTGGCGTCGCGAAGCGGCCCAGTTCTGTCCGGCGCTCAAGACCCTGGTACTGCACGGGGTGGATCGCAAGTCCCATTTCGACACCCTGGATGATTACGATCTTATCTTCACCACCTATCCGCTGCTCCCCCGGGACAGCAAGCGCCTGCTGGAGCAGCATTTTTCCCATCTGATTCTGGATGAAGCCCAGCAGATCAAGAACCCCCGCGCCCAAGCCGCACAGGTGGTTCGGCGCCTGCAGGCCGATCACCGGTTGTGCCTGACCGGTACTCCCATGGAAAATCATCTGGGCGAACTGTGGGCTCAGTTCGATTTTCTGCTGCCAGGCTTTCTGGGCACTCAGGAACTGTTCACCCGCAACTACCGCACGCCTATCGAAAAACACGGTGATGGTGAGAAACTGCAACGGCTCACCCGGCGCATCACCCCGTTCATGTTGCGACGCACCAAAGATGTGGTGGCCCGGGAACTGCCGGAGAAATCCGAGCTGTTGCGAAGTACCCCCATCGGCGGCAAGCAGGCGGCGCTGTATGAGAGCATCCGCCTGGCCATGGAAAAGAAGGTGCGCGATGCCATTGCGCAAAAGGGGTTGGCCCGGAGTCAGATCACCATCCTGGATGCCCTGCTCAAACTGCGTCAGGTCTGCTGTGATCCCCGCCTGTTGCCGGAGGCGTTGCGCGGGGGCGGCGGGAAGAAGGTCCCCTCGGCCAAGCTGGAGATGCTCATGGAGATGCTGCCGGAGCTGATCAGCGAGGGGCGGCGCGTGCTGCTGTTTTCCCAGTTCACCACCATGCTGGGACTGATCGAACAGGAACTGGCCCCGACAGGGATCACCTATACCAAACTGACCGGTCAGACCCGCAAACGGGAAGAAGTGATCAGCCGCTTTTGTGACGGTCACGTCCCGCTGATGCTGATCAGTCTCAAGGCGGGCGGGGTCGGGCTCAATCTCACGCAGGCGGACACCGTCATTCACTACGACCCATGGTGGAATCCCGCCGTGGAGGCGCAGGCCACCGACCGGGCCCATCGCATCGGTCAGGACAAGCCGGTCTTCGTCTATAAACTCATCACCGAGAATACGGTGGAGGAGAAGATACTGGCCCTGCAGGCCCGCAAGCAGCAACTGGCGGATCAGATCTATCGCGGTGGCGAGCGGGCGCCGGATTCACCCCCCATCGACGCCCGCATGATCGAAGACCTGCTGGGGGCCTGATGTCCTGTCGCCAGCACCTGGGATTTCCGGTATCTTGCGGACATTCAGGAACACTCCCTTTCCAAGGAACCCAACGCAATGAGCGAAAAGATCGGTGTCATCGGTCTCGGGTATGTCGGGCTGCCCGTGGCCATGGGGTTTGCAGCCCATTATCCGGGAACGGTCGGCTTTGATATCAGTGAACGTCGGGTCGGCACACTCCGGGAAGGCCATGATTTCACGGGTGAGGTCACGCCCGAAGAACTCGGAGCCAGTACCCTCCAATGCACCACCGATCCTCGGGATCTGGTGGGAACCACCTTCTTCGTGGTCACCGTCCCCACCCCCATCGATGACAATCGTCAGCCCGATCTGCGACCGGTACTGTCCGCTTGCGAGACCGTAGGGCGGGTACTGTCCCCCGGAGCGGTGGTGGTGTTCGAATCCACGGTCTATCCCGGGGTGACCGAGGAGATCTGCGGACCACTCCTGGCCCGCATTTCCGGCTTGCGTCAGGGCGTGGATTTCAAGCTGGGCTATTCTCCCGAGCGCATCAACCCCGGTGATAAGGAACATACCCTGACCCGCATCGTGAAGGTGGTCTCCGGCGAGGACGAGGCGACGCTGGAGCGGGTGGCCGAGGTCTACGGGCGCATCGTCGAGGCCGGCGTGCATCGGGCACCCACCATCAAGGTGGCCGAAGCCGCCAAGGTGATCGAGAACACCCAGCGGGATCTGAACATCGCCCTGATGAACGAGTTGGCGCTGATCTTCGATCGTCTGGGCATCCGCACCCGGGATGTCTTGGCCGCCGCCGGTACCAAGTGGAACTTCCTGCCCTTCAGTCCCGGTCTGGTGGGGGGGCACTGCATCGGGGTGGACCCCTATTACCTCACCACCAAGGCCAAGGCCGTGGGGTACTACCCCCAGGTGATCCTGGCCGGGCGACGCATCAATGACGGCATGGGGGCCTATATGGCCCAGCGCCTGGTGAAGCTGCTCATCGAGCAGGACCGTCCGGTGAAGCAGGGCAGGGTGGGTATCCTCGGGCTTACGTTCAAGGAAAACGTCCCGGATCTTCGCAACTCCCGTGTGCCCGATATCATCAAGGAGCTGCGTCAGTTCGGCATCGAACCCCTGATCCACGACCCACTGGCAGATGCCCGGGAGGCGCACCATGAATATGGTCTGACCCTCTCGCCCCTGGAGTCCTTCCAGGACTTGGACGGGCTGATCCTGGCCGTGCCTCACCGGGCCTATCTGGCGGCGGGGCCCGACAGCTTTGCCCGACGCCTGGTTTCCGGCGGCGTGCTGATCGACGTGAAATCGGCCTTGTCTCCGTCCGTGGTGGGGGCCTCCCAGGCCTACTGGAGTCTGTAGATGAAAATTCTGGTCACCGGCACTGCCGGATTCATCGGCTCGGCCCTGGCCCTGCGCCTGCTGGCGCGGGGCGATGAGGTCATCGGTGTCGATAATCTCAACGACTATTACGACGTCAACCTGAAGCTGGCCCGCCTGGAGCGGGTGAAGGCCCATCCCGGCTTCACGGACGTGCGGGCCGATATCGCCGATCGGGCCGCCATGGAAGACCTGTTCGCCCGTCACAAGCCCCAGCGGGTGGTGAATCTGGCGGCTCAGGCCGGGGTACGCTATTCCCTGGAGAATCCGCACGCCTATGTGGAAACCAACCTGGTGGGGTTCATCAATATCCTCGAAGGCTGCCGTCACCACGGGGTGGAGAATCTGGTCTACGCCTCCTCCAGCTCCGTCTACGGGGCCAACACCACCATGCCCTTCTCCGTCCACGACAACGTGGATCACCCCATGAGCCTCTACGCCGCCAGCAAGAAGGCCAACGAACTCATGGCCCATACCTACAGTTCTCTCTACGGCCTGCCCACGGTGGGGCTGCGTTTCTTCACCGTCTACGGCCCCTGGGGGCGCCCGGACATGGCCCTGTTCATGTTCACCCGCAACATCCTGGAGGGCAAACCCATCGATGTCTTCAACTACGGTCGCCATCGCCGGGACTTCACCTACATTGATGACATCGTGGAAGGGGTGATCCGTACCCTGGACCGGGTGGCGGCACCGAACCCTGCCTGGTCCGGAGCCGACCCCGACTCCGCCACCAGCTTTGCCCCCTACCGGCTCTACAACATCGGCAACAATCAGCCGGTGGAACTGCTCCACTACATCCAGGTGCTGGAAGACTGCCTGGGCATGAAGGCGGAAAAGAACCTGCTGCCCCTGCAGCCGGGAGATGTGCCGGATACCTACGCAGACGTGCAGGACCTGGCGAAAGACGTGGGCTATCGACCTTGCACGCCGGTGGAGCAGGGGGTGGAAAACTTCGTGCGCTGGTATCGGGATTTCTACCGGGTCTGATCCTTTTCCTGGTGTCAGCATAAGGATGATTGAATGACTGAGCGTCTTGCCTGTTTCAAGGCCTATGACATCCGCGGTCGTGTCCCCGATGAACTGAATCCGGAACTGGCCCGGCGCATCGGTCGGGCCTATGCCCGTGTCATCCGCCCGGCGGGGCCGGTGGCGGTGGGGGAGGACATCCGTCTGAGCAGTCCGGCGCTGGCGCGAGCGCTGGTGCAGGGGTTGAATGAGGCCGGGGTGGATACCCGATCCCTGGGCCTGTGCGGCACGGAGACCGTCTACCATGCCGCGTCACTGCACGGCATGGGGGGCGGCATCATGGTCACCGCCAGCCACAATCCCATGGACTACAACGGCATGAAGCTGGTGCAGGCGGGCGCCGTGCCCGTCAGCGGTGACAGCGGTCTGAACGAGATCGAGGTACTGGCCCGTGATCCCGTCCCGGTCGAGGCCGGTGTTCAAGCGGGACGGGATGAGCCGCTGGACGTGTTGCCCGGCTATGTGGAACGGGTACTGGGTCTGGTGGATGGGACGGTGCTCAAGCCCCTGCATCTGGTGGTGAATGCGGGCAATGGGGCCGCTGGTCCCACCTTCGATGCCCTGGCCGCCCGGCTGCCCTTCCGGGTAACCCGGGTGCACCATGAGCCGGACGGTCGGTTCCCCAATGGCATTCCCAATCCCCTGCTGCCGGACAATCGCAGCGCCACCGCCGACGCGGTGAAGGCCCACGGGGCGGATCTGGGGATCGCCTGGGATGGTGACTTTGACCGCTGTTTCCTGTTCGATGAGCAGGGCCGGTTCGTGGAAGGCTATTACGTGGTGGGACTATTGGCGGCCCAGTTGCTGGAACGTTCTCCGGGAGAGAAGATCGTCCATGATCCCCGTCTGACCTGGAACACGCTGGAGATGGTGCAGGCAGCCGGTGGGGTGCCGGTGATGAGCAAGACCGGACATGCCTTCATCAAGGAGCGGATGCGTCTTGAAGATGCCCTCTATGGCGGGGAGATGTCGGCCCATCATTACTTTCGGGACTTTGCCTACTGCGACAGCGGCATGATCCCCTGGCTGCTGGTGGCCGAGCGCCTGTGCCGGACCGGCCAGCCCCTCTCGGCCCTGGTGGATGAGCGGATGCAGGCCTTTCCCTGCAGCGGCGAGATCAATTTCCGGGTGGTCGATGTGGGGCGGACCATTGCCCGAATTGGCTCGGCATTCCGGGGTCGGGCCCTGGAAGAGGATGACACAGACGGCCTGAGCATGGAGTTTGGCGACTGGCGCTTCAACCTGCGGGGTTCCAACACGGAGCCGGTGATCCGGCTGAATGTGGAATCACGGGGTGACGAGGCCTTGATGCGCACCCAGACGGCGCTGCTATCCGGCTTGATTCAGGAGGCCTGAGTCCTCTTTTCCCTCACCCCAACCCCTCTCCCAAAGGGCGAGGGGCTTGTCTTGCTCCCCTCTCCCCTCGGGGGAGAAGGGCCGCACACACAAGACGGGATCAGCGCATCAGGCGATCCTCAAACACCTCCACCTGCGCGTCCTGCCACAGCCCGTCCACATAATCCTGCAGGGACTGCCGGGTCAGGATCTGTTCCAACTGGTCCTGTACGCCTTCAAAGGCCGGCGGCTCGCTCTCCCGGGCGCCTTCCCGCAGGATGACATGCCAGCCGAATTCCGTTTCCACCGGTTCCTGGGTGAACTGGCCATCGCCCAACGCCAGTACTGCATCGGAAAAATCCGGGACCATCATGTCCCGACTGAACCAGCCCAGGTCACCGCCGGCGGCGGCGGAGCCATCCTCTGAATGTTCCCGGGCCAGGGTCGCAAAGTCTTCTCCCGCCTTGATGCGTGCGATCAGGGCGGCGGCTTCTTCCTCTGTCGCCACCAGGATATGACGGGCCCTGAACTCCTGGGTGTCCATCTCCGCCACCTGGCGATCATATTCGGCGCGCAGATCCGCCTCGGTGAAGCGCAGGTTCTGCAGGTACCGCTCCACCTGGGCATTGATCAGCAGATTGGTGCGCATGCGCTCCATCTGGCGCATCACCTCGGGTTCCTTGTCCAGGCCGGCCTTCACCGCTGTCTGGCGCAGCAGTTCCATGTTGATCAGCTCATTTAGAGCCATCTCCGGGGGTTGCATGCCACCCTGGTGGCCGGACATGCGGCTCAGCGACAGAAAGTCGGCCAGATCACTTTCATAGATGGGGGTGTCGTTGACCATGGCCACCGGCTCGCCGCGCCCGGCATCGATCGTTGTTTCGGGGTCGTTGCCGGAGCAGGCCGACAGCGTGAAGGCCAGGGCGGCTGCCAGGGGAATCAGCTTGAAGGGGTGCATCTGCAATGGGGTCCTTGTTGAAATGGGCGGGTTCCAGGCAGGGGGATCAGGGAAACACCTGCTTGAAGGGCTTGACGATCACCTGGGCATAGACACCGGCCGCCACATAAGGGTCCGCGTCGGCCCAGGCCTTGGCGGCATCCAGGGAATCGAATTCGGCAACCACCAGGCTGCCGGTGAATCCCGCCGGGCCGGGGTCTTCCGTGTCCAGGGTCGGGTGAGGTCCGGCCAGTACCAGACGCCCCGCATCCTGCAGGATCTGCAGGCGTTCCAGGTGGGCGGGCCGGGCGCCGTGGCGCTGCTCCAGGCTGTCTTCCACGTCCTGACTGATGATGGCGTAGAGCATCGATGGGGTTCCCTGGTTGATGGATCATGGCGCTTAGGGTAGCGCATGGCGGCGGGTCGGCACAGGGTACGGGTCACCAAATTCAGTTAGGACTTCGTTCCCGCGTGGTTGAGGATTTATAGTTCGGAACCCAGTCATTCCTGATGGCCGAGGACGCTACGGTCCAGAACTACGTCATTCCTGAAGGCTGAGGACGCTACGGTCCAGAACTACGTCATTCCCGACGGCTGAGGACTCTATGGTCCAGAACTGCGTCATTCCCGATGGCTGAGGACGCTACGGTCCAGAACTACGTCATTCCCGCGAAAGCGGGAATCCAGTGCGGGGCCGACAGACACCCCTGGATTCCCGCTTTCGCGGGAATGACGGTGAGGAGGGAATGACGGTGAGGAGGGAATGACGGTGAGGAGGGAATGACGGTGAGGAGGGAATGACGGTGACGAGGGGATGGCCGTGAAGGGTTGGCTTTTTCAGAACTGCCAAGATCATTCGGGCACAAGCCCGCAGGTCTGATAAAATCAACCTCCGATACCGAACAACCTGGAATTGCCATGAGCCGCGTGATCGAGATCCATCCGGTAGACCCCCAGCCCCGCCTGATCCAGCAGGTGGTGGAGGTGGTACAGGGCGGAGGGGTCATCGTCTACCCCACGGATTCCTGTTATGCCCTGGGTTGCGCCATCGGCAACAAGTCCGGCATGGAGCGCATCCGTCGCATCCGCCAGCTGGATGAACAGTATTACCTCACTCTGGTCTGTCGCGATCTGTCCGAGATCGCCACCTATGCCAAGGTAGGCAATACGTCCTACCGACTGCTCAAGAGCCTCACCCCCGGTCCCTACGCCTTCCTGCTCAAGGCCACTCATGAGGTGCCCCGACGGCTGCAGCACCCCAAACGCAAGAGCGTGGGTCTGCGGGTGCCGGATCATCCCATCACCCAGGCCATGCTCAAGTCCCTGGGCCAGCCGCTCATGAGCAGCAGTCTGGAGATGCCCGGCGATGATCTGCCGCTGACCGACCTCTACGAGATTCAGGAACGCCTGTCCTCCCAGGTTGACCTGATCATCGATGGGGGTCCCTGTGGCCTGGAGCCCACCACCGTGATCGATATGGAAAGCGATGTCCCCCGACTGGTGCGTCGCGGCAAGGGCGAAGTGCCTCCCGGGGTGGAGGAGTGATGCCGGTGGCGATACGGAGGAGCGGCTGATGGACGGTATCCTGCAGATCATCGCCATCTGGGCCCTGCCGGTGCTGTTCGCCATCACCCTGCACGAGGCTTCCCACGGCTGGGTGGCCAAGCAGCTGGGAGACCCCACCGCCAAGATGCTGGGTCGTCTGACCGTCAACCCCATCAAGCACATCGATCCGGTGGGGACCATCGCCGTGCCCATCGGTCTTTTGATCTTCACGGCCCTGACCCCGGCGCCTCCCTTTGTCTTCGGCTGGGCCAAGCCGGTGCCGGTGAACACCCGGAATCTGCGCAATCCCCAGCGGGACATGGCCATCGTGGCCGCCGCCGGCCCCACCGCCAACCTGCTCATGGCCCTGTTCTGGGCGCTGATGATCAAGATCGGCCTGCTGTTGCAGGGGTCCTTCGACTGGGCGGCCGTGCCGCTGATCTACATGGGCATGGCGGGGATCACCATCAACATCCTGCTGATGGTGCTGAATCTATTACCCATCCCGCCTCTGGACGGGGGGCGGGTGGTGGCCGGTTTCCTGCCGGCCCGGATCGCCGCCCGCTACGAGCGTGTGGAGCCCTATGGTCTGGTGATCGTCCTGGGTCTGTTGCTCACGGGCGTGCTGTGGGCGATCCTCCTTCCTGTCTTCGGGTTCTTCGTGGACCTGATCCAGACCCTGTTTGCGCTGCCGTCATGGCGCATGTAGCACCCTTTCCCTTCAAACCCCTGCGACTGAACACACCCAAGGAGTCCACTTGAGTTCCCTGCCTGCACAAAATCAGCGCGTCCTGTCCGGCATGCGCCCGACGGGCCGACTGCATCTGGGTCATTATCACGGCGTCCTCAAGAACTGGGTCGAATTGCAGCATTCCTACGAATGTCTGTTCTTCGTGGCCGACTGGCACGCCCTCACCACCCATTACGAAGATCCGAGCATCCTCGGCGAGAGCGTCTGGGACATGGTGGTGGACTGGCTGGCGGCGGGCGTGAGCCCCGGTTCGGCGCGCATCTTCATTCAGTCCCGGGTGCCGGAACATGCGGAACTGCATCTGCTGCTGTCCATGATCACCCCCCTGGGCTGGCTGGAGCGGGTGCCCACCTACAAGGATCAGCAGGAAAAACTCAAGGAAAAGGACCTGGCCACCTACGGTTTTTTGGGCTATCCGCTGCTGCAGAGCGCGGACATCCTCATCTACAAGGCGGGTTTAGTACCGGTGGGCGAGGACCAGGTGGCCCATCTGGAAATCACCCGCGAGGTGGCGCGTCGCTTCAACCATCTCTATGGGCGCGAACCCGGCTTCGAAGAAAAGGCCGAGGCGGCCGCCAACAAGATGGGCAAGAAGAACGCCCGCATGTACCGGGATCTGCGTCGCCGCTATCAGGAGCAGGGCGAGGACGAGGCCCTGGACGTGGCCCGCGCCCTGCTGGAGAGCCAGCAGAACATCTCCCTGGGAGACCGGGAGCGTCTGTTCGGCTATCTGGAAGGCAGCGGACGTATCATCCTGCCCGAGCCCCATCCCATGCTCACCAAGGCCTCCAAGATGCCGGGCCTGGACGGCCAGAAGATGTCCAAGTCCTACGGCAACACCATCTCCCTGCGGGATGAGCCGACAGAGGTGGAGAAAAAGGTTCGCACCATGCCGACGGACCCGGCCCGAGTGCGTCGCACCGATCCCGGCAATCCGGACAAGTGCCCGGTCTGGTCCCTGCACCAGATCTACACCGGCGAGGATGTCCATCAGTGGGTGCAGGAGGGGTGTCGCAGTGCCGGCATCGGCTGTCTGGAATGCAAGCAGCCGGTGGTGGATGCGGTGCTTGACGAACTGCGGCCCATGCAGGCCCGTGCCCGCGAATACGAGGCCGATCCGAACCTGGTCCGGTCCGTGGTGGCGGAAGGCTGTGAGGCCGCCCGCGACATCGCCCGGGACACGCTGGACGAAGTCCGGCGCAGCATGGGGTTGGCTTACCGATGAATGCCGAACCCGCGGCCCTGTCACCGGCGCCGGACGGTGCCGGGCAGGCCGAGGGTCCGCCTCTGGCCATTGTCCGAGGGGAGCCGCTAACCCTGGTGCCCCGGGATCTGTACATCCCACCGGATGCCCTGGAGGTCTTCCTGGAGACCTTCGAGGGGCCGCTGGATCTGCTCTTGTACCTGATCAAGCGTCAGAACCTGGATATCCTGGACATCCCCATTGCCGAGATCACCCGCCAGTACATGGGGTATATCGAGCTGATGCAGGAGATGCGTCTGGAACTGGCGGCGGAGTATCTGGTGATGGCGGCCATGCTGGCGGAGATCAAGTCACGCATGCTGCTGCCCCGGTCCGCCGCGGTGGAGGATGAGGACGACCCCCGTGCCGAACTGGTGCGGCGGTTGCAGGAATACGAACAGTTCAAGCAGGCGGCACAGGACCTGGATGACCTGCCCAGGCTGGAGCGGGACCTCTTCCCGGCCACCCTGGCGCCGCCGCCGCTCACGGGTGAGCGACCGCTGCCGGAGGTGGGGCTGGACGAGTTGTTGCTGGCCCTGCGCGAGGTGCTGCAGCGGGCGGATATGTTCACTCATCACCAGATCCGGCGGGAACCCCTGTCGGTG
Source organism: Ectothiorhodospira lacustris (assembly GCF_022227785.1). Lineage (NCBI taxonomy): Bacteria > Pseudomonadati > Pseudomonadota > Gammaproteobacteria > Chromatiales > Ectothiorhodospiraceae > Ectothiorhodospira > Ectothiorhodospira lacustris. The sequence goes on from NZ_JAJNQM010000022.1 coordinate 15,486, forward strand.
CGCGAGCGCATGTCCCGGGTGCTGGAAGCCCTGGGGCAAGGGCCGGTGCCGTTCGCGGCCCTCTTCACCTTGGAAGAAGGCCGGCGGGGGGTGGTGGTCACCTTCCTGGCGGTGCTGGAACTGCTCAAGGCCCATCTGGTGGAGCTGGCGCAGGCGGAACTGTTTGCCCCCATCTATCTGAGCGCGGCAAGACGCGCCGATGTTGCCCATGACACCTGAACTGCTCTGCCGCATTCTGGAAGGCGCCCTTCTGGCCGCTGATCGCCCCCTCTCCCTGGAACAGATGGAACGGCTGTTCGAGGACGCCGAGCGGCCTTCCCGGGCCGAACTGCGCAAGGCCCTGGATGCCCTGGCCCAGGCCTGTGACGACCGGGGCTACGAGTTGCGTCAGGTGGGCAGCGGCTACCGTTTCCAGGTGCGGGAGTCGCTCTCGCCCTGGATCGCCCGTCTGTGGGAAGAACGGCCGCCCCGCTATTCCCGCGCCCTGCTGGAGACCCTGGCCCTGATTGCTTACCGTCAGCCCATCACCCGGGCGGAGATCGAGGCAGTGCGCGGGGTGACGGTGAGCACCCAGATCATCAAGACCCTGACGGAACGGGAGTGGGTGAGTGTGCTGGGTCATAAGGAGGTGCCGGGGCGGCCGGCCCTGTACGGGACGACACCCCGGTTTCTGGACTATTTCAATCTGTCGTCCCTGGATGAGTTGCCCAGTTTGATGGCACTAAGGGACCTGGGCTCAGCCCTTGACCCGCTTCCCCCCTCGGGGGAGCAGGGTCGGAAATGAGGGGCAGAGCCCTATTGCTCCTTCAGCCGGGGCATCAGCATCACCAGGTTGCAGGGCCGGGTCCGGTGGTCAAGCTGGGACTGGATCAGCCGGGTCCAGGCGGTGCGGCAGGCACCGGAAGAGCCGGGCAGACAGAACACATAGGTGCCGTTGGCCACCCCCGCCAGAGCCCGGGACTGCAGGGCGGAGGTGCCGATTTCCTCGTGGGAGAGCATCCGGAACAGCTCGCCGAACCCCGCGATTTCCTTGTCCAGCAGGGGCGCCACCGCCTCCGGTGTCCCGTCCCGACCGGTGATGCCGGTGCCGCCGGTGGTGAGAATCACCTGAATCTCCGGGTCGGCAATCCAGGCCGAGACCACGGCCCTGATCTGGTAGATGTCGTCCGCCACCCGTTGCCGGTCGGCTGCCCGATGCCCCGCCTGGGTCAGCCCGTCCACCAGCACCTGCCCGGAGGTATCCTCCGCCAGGGTGCGTGAATCGGAGACCGTCAGTACGGCGATGTCCAGTGGAATGAAGTCGCGGGTGTCGCTCATGGCGGATCGTCCTGTGGCGGAAAGGGGGGGCGGATCAGTACACTACCGGTTTGACAGCGATGGATAACACATCATGACCGAACGTCTCCACAAATTGCTGGCCCAGGCGGGTCTGGGTTCACGTCGAGAGGTGGAGCGCTGGATCGCCCAGGGCCTGGTGACCGTCAACGGCAAGGTGGCCCAGTTAGGGGATCAGGCCGGCCCGGAAGACCAGATCGCCGTGCGCGGGCGCCCCGTCTCAGTGGAGGCCCCCGCACAACGGGTGGTGGTCTATCACAAGCCGGAAGGGGAAGTGACCACCCGCTCCGACCCCGAAGGTCGCCCCACCGTGTTCGAACACCTGCCCCGGCTGCGCCAGGGCCGGTGGGTGAGCATCGGCCGGCTGGACCTCAACACCTCCGGATTGTTGCTGTTCACCACCGACGGCGAGCTGGCCAATCGGCTCATGCATCCTTCCACCGAGGTGGAGCGGGAATACGCCGTGCGGGTGCTGGGCGCGGTGGAACCGGCGGCAATCCAGCGGCTGCTGGCCGGCGTGGAGTTGGAGGATGGCCCGGCCCGCTTCGATGATATCCGGGAGGCTGGGGGTACCGGCGCCAATCACTGGTACCACGTGACCCTCAAGGAAGGCCGTAACCGTGAGGTGCGGCGCCTGTGGGAATCCCAGGGCATCACCGTCAGCCGCCTGATCCGGGTACGCTACGGCTGCATCCAGCTGGGGACCGGGCTGCGCCTGGGCCGTTGGCGGGAGCTGGAGTCCCAGGAGATGAAGGCCCTGTATCAGCAGGCGGGCCTGTCCTGGAAGCCGCCCCGCAAGGCGCGCATCATCCGTCCTCCCAAGACCCGTCGAGCCCCCGGGCGGTGAATCCGGAGCGTCTTCATCCGGTCCTGGAACGGCTATCGGCCCATTACGGGCCGATGCACTGGTGGCCGGGGGAGACGCCTTTCGAGGTGATGGTGGGGGCGATCCTCACCCAGAATACCGCCTGGACCAACGTGGAGCGGGCCATCGCCAACCTCAAAGCGGCCGAAGTGCTGGACGCGGAGAGCCTGGCGGCCCTGCCTCGCAATGATCTTGCCGGTCTGATCCGGCCTTCCGGATATTTCAACGTCAAGGCGGGGCGGCTTCAGGCCTTCTGCTGTTGGTATCTGGAGCAGGGCGGGGAGACCGCCCTGCGGGGCTGGTCCACCGAGGCCCTGCGCCGGGGATTGCTGTCGGTGAAGGGCGTGGGGCCGGAGACGGCGGACGACATCCTGCTGTACGCCTTTGAGCGGCCGGTGTTCGTGGTGGACGCCTATACCCGGCGCCTGTTTGCCCGCCTGGAACTGGCCGGGGGAGATGCGCCCTATGACGTGCTCAGGACCGGAGTCGAGACGGTGCTGGGGGAGGATGTCCCAGCCCTGAACGAGTTCCATGCCCTGATCGTCGCCCACGGCAAGACCTTTTGCCGTCCCCGGCCCCGTTGCGAAAGCTGCCCCTTGCGGGCGATGTGTCAGGCCAGCTTGAGGTTCTGTCCCGTGGTCTGACCGGCGTCCGGTCCCAGCAGATACAGATACGGCCCGATGACCTCTTCAGGGGTGGCCAGCGTGGTGGGGTCCTCACCCGGATACTGCTCCGCCCGCAACCGGCTGCGGATCGGGCCGGTGTCTACGCCGTTGACCCGCATCTTGCGGTCCCCCTGATACTCCTTGGCCAGAATGTCCATCAGGCCTTGCTGTCCTGCCTTGGCCACCCCGAATCCTCCCCAGTATGCCTTCTGGCAGTCATGGGTGGAGAACACCACGGCCGGGTCAGGGGATTGTTCCAGCAGCGGCAGCACCGCGTGAGTGAGTAGGAAGGGGGCATGCAGGTTCACTGTCATGACCTTGGCCCACAGCTCCAGGTCATAGTGCTTGAGTGGGGTCAGGTAGCCCACGAAAGCGGCATTGTGGACCAGACCGTCCAGACGGCCAAACTCGTTGCCCACGTTCTCCGCCAGATCCTGATAGTCCTTGGCGGTGGCACCTTCCAGGTTCATGGGGTAGATGGCCGGCTGGGGACCACCGGCGGCTTCGATCTCGTCGTAGACCTTTTCCAGTGACTTGATCACTTTGTCCAGCAGGATCACGGTGGCGCCATGGGCGGCGCAGGTCAGAGACAGGGTACGGCCGATGCCGCCCGTGGCACCGGTCACCAGGATGACCCGGTCCTTGAGCAGATCCGGGGCCGGAGAATAGGTGAGCAGTTGTTGCGGGATCATGGGTATTCCGTGGTTGAATCATTCGATTGCAGCAGTGATTCGGCGCATTCCAGACCACTGATGATCGCCCCTTCGAGGGTGGCCGGCAAGCCGTTGGCCGTGTAGTCGCCTGCCAGCCAGAGGCCGGTCTCGGCGGTGCGATTGCCGGGGCGCAGTTGGTCGCAGTTCACCGCCGCCTTGAAGGTGGCCTGCTTTTCCCGGATCACCCAGTGCTGCAGGGGGGTGGGCCAGGCGGGAAAGAGCATGTGCAACTCAGCCTGGATCTGGGCCGCCAGGGCCTGATTGTCCAGGTCCATGTGCGGGCCGGAGGCCGAGATGACCACCGCCATGACCCCGGGCTGGCCGGTGAAGCGCCGGTCGAAGACCCATTGTCCGGTGGTGCCCAGCATGCCGTGGAAAGGCGTGCTCAGGCGGGTGTCTTCCGGATAGCGCAGGTAGACGGTGCAGATGGGTTCGCAGGGCAGGGCTTCAAGATTGGCAGCCGTCTCCGCCAGGGCGGGAAAATCGGTCAGCAGCTGGGCGGCGATCCCGTGGGGCGTGGCCAGAATCACTTGCCGGCACCGATATGCCTCCCCTTCCCGCAGCTGCAGTCGGAAACCGTGGCCGTCGCGCTGCACGGCCTGGACCCGGGCGCCGGTGATGACCGCCCCACCCAGGGATTCCAGATGGCGGCGGGCAGGCTCGGGCAGGACCTCGCTCAGGCTGACCTTGGGAATCAGCAGGTCCGCATGGCTGCGATGACCGGAGAAGGTACCCTGCAGCACAGCGGTGAACAGCCGGGCCGAGGCTTCGGCGGGATGGGTGTTGAGGGTGGCCAGACACAGGGGGATCCAGAGCTGCCGGATCAGGGTGTCGGGTTGCTTGTGTTCATGCAGCAGTCGGGATACCGGCATGTCTTCCGGACCCTTCCACCGCATCAGCCGCGCCAGGCCGGGCAGGGCCTGCAGGCGGTCCTTGCCGGGCATGCCGCGGGCGGTGAGCAGCCCGGCCAGTAGATGGAAGGGGGCCGGGAGGAACAGGCTGGACAGGGACAGTTCCGGCATCCCCGATTCCCGCATGCTCAGGTCCAGGGGCAGGCGCAGGAAGATACGGGACTCCTGCAGACCCATGGTTTCGATCATCCGCAGGACATGGGTATAGGCGCCCAGCAGCAGATGCTGGCCGTTATCCAGGGGAAGACCGTCCAGGTCCACCTGCCGTGCCCGTCCCCCCAGGGTTCGGGCCGCTTCCAGTACCGTGACCTGTCGACCCGCCTGGGCCAGCCGCACCGCCGCGCTCAGCCCGGCCCAGCCGGCGCCCACGATACAGATGTCGGTATCAGGGTGGTTCATTGCCGTCCGGCCTTTCTGTGACGACGTTTTTCCTGCCGGGCAATCCGCCAAGCGATCCAGAATTTTCTCAGGGGCGTCAGCCGGACCCGCTGTTCCAGCACCCGGTAGCCGTCGGTGGCAATCTCATCCAGCAGGGTGCGGTAGATGCCCGCCATGATGATGCCGGGGCGCTGGGCATAGCGATCACCCTCCGGCAGATGCTCGAAGGCGCGGCGGTAGTACTCCCGGGCGCGGTCCGCCTGAAAGGCGAACAGGGCCTGGAGGTGTTCGGAGGTCTGGGGTCTTTGCAGGTCCACCGGCTGTACGTCGAACTGCTTGAGTTCATCCAGGGGGATGTAGAGGCGGCCTCGCCGGGCATCTTCCAGCACGTCCCTGAGGATGTTGGTGAGCTGGAAGGCCATGCCCAGATCGTGGGCGTAGCGGGTGGTCCGGCGATCCTCGTAGCCGAAGATCTCCGCCGACATCAGACCCACCACCGAAGCCACTCGATAGCAATACAGGGAGAGTTCCGTAAAGGTGGGATAGGCATCATGGTCCAGATCCATCTGCATGCCGTCGATGATTTCCCGGAAATGCTCCTGCGGCAGGTTGAAGCGTTCCAGCAAGGGCTGCAGCGCCTGGCAGACCGGGTGGGTGGCCTGACCCTGGAAGGTGCGGGTGACTTCCTCCCGCCACCAGTCCAGCTTGGCGCGGGCCACGGCCGGGTCATGGCACTCGTCCACCACATCGTCCACCTCCCGACAGAAGGCGTACAGGGCCGTGATGGCCCGGCGCCGTTCCGGGGGTAAGAACAGGAAGCTGTAATAGAAGCTGGAGCCGCTGCCGGCGGCCTTTTCCTGACAGTACTGGTCGGGGGTCATGGGCCTTGGTTCTGGTTGTCGCCAGGGGCTTAAACTACCACAGGTCGGGTCTTCAGCGGCGACGGGGAATGAGGCCGTCGCGCAGAATGACCAGATAATCCCGGGCCCGCAGGCGAGGTCGGGAAAACAGGTCGTCCTGCTGGCGTTGCAGGTGCCACAGGACCCGGGCGCCGGCCACAATGATGAGGCGGATCTCCAGGCCGATGCGTCCCTTCAGCAGGCCGCCCAGAGGGGCGCCGTTGCGTAGCAGCTGGTCGGCGCGCTGGTACTGGTAGCGCATCAGGCTGCGAAAGGGCGGGTCGGTGATGCGGTCGCGGAAATGGGCCTCGGTGACGCCAAAGCGCGCCATGTCATCCCGGGGGATGTAGATCCGCCCCATCTCGTGATAGTCCTGGGCCAGGTCCTGATAGAAGTTGATCAGCTGCAGGCTGGTGCAGACGGCATCGGACAGGGCAAGGCGCCGCTCGTCGGCCTCGCCGCTCAGGTGAAGCAGCAGGCGGCCCACCGGGTTGGCGGAGCAGCGGCAGTACTGGACCAGCTCGCCGAAGTCCTCGTAGCGGGTCTTGACGACATCCTGGCGAAATGCATTCAGCAGATCGTGGAACAGCGATGGGGGCAGGTCGTGGGCGGGGATGGCATGGGCCAGGGCGATGAAGGTCGGGTCAGGATCCGGCGTCCCCGCCACCGCGGCATCCAGGCGGGCCGCCAAGTCATCCAGTGCGGCCAGGCGTTCCGGGGCGGGGCGCTCCCCCTCGTCGGCGAGATCGTCGCCGCGGCGGGCAAAGCTGTAGATGGCGGCGATGGGTCCGCGCAGACGGGCCGGCACCAGCTTGGAGGCCACCGGGAAGTTTTCATAGTGACTGTGGGCCTGCCGCAGGCATTCGCGATAGGCTTCCCGGGTGCTGAGTGAAACGGCGTGCATCGCGTCGGGTCGCAGGCAATGTGGGAATGGGTCAGTCTACCATGCCACCGGAGCGACCGTTATCGTCTGAGGGACGTGCCCCCGGGCCGGGATCCTGGAGGGCTCTGCCGGACCAAACCAACGAGGTTTCATCGAACGTGAAGTACGATCCATCGCGTCTTCTCATCCGCCCTGTGTCGTCGAGCGATCTGGGCGTCATCACTCAATTGCCGGAGGATGCCCGTGAGGCGGACTGGGTATTTCCCGGCGCGGCCCATCCGGTGTCGCCGGAATGGCTGCAGAGGGTGGTTGCCGACAGTGCCCGCGCGCAGGTGGTGGAATATCGGGGCGAGGTGGTGGCCTTCGGTACCCTGGAATCCCTGGAGCCGGGGGCGGCGGGTTTTGTGGGGCACCTGGTGGTACGCGCCGATCTGAGGGGGCGTGGTATCGGCTCCCGTCTGCTGGACCATCTCATGGGTTGCGCCTTTCGGGAGGTGCGTTGCCGGGAGATGCATGTGCGGGTCTCCACCGAGGATGTCCCGGCGTTGCTCATGTGCTACGAGAAGGGCTTCATGCCCTACGGCATGGATCGCCATGAGGATGCTCAGGGGCGTGCCGGTGTGCTCATGCATCTGAGGCTGGGGCGACGTGAATTCGATGAGGGGGATTGAAGCGGAAGGGGGCCTTGGGGAGGGGAATGGTTTATACTTGCCGCCCGAGGACGCCCAAGCCGTGGAAACACCATTGAAACAACGCCTTGTCGGGGCTGCCGTGCTGGTGGCCCTGGCCGTCATCTTCCTTCCCATGCTGCTGGATGGTGCTGGACGGGAGGCACGCCTGAGCCTGTCTGAACCGGTGCCGCCGGAACCGCTCTTTGAGCGCCCCGTGCCGGCACCGATCCAGGAGCGGCGCCCGGCCACCATGGCCCCGCCGTCGCCGGTTGACTCGCCGGTGCCTTCTACGCCTCCCCCTCAGGTCCGGCCCCAGGCCCGGTCCGTGCCGGAGGCGTCGCCGCCGCCACCCCCGCCCGCGGAATCCCGCAGTCCGACTCCGGTGCGTTCTCCCGACCCCAATACACCGGTTGCCGGCGGCTGGGTGGTCCAGGTGGGCAGTTTCGGTCAGGAAACCAATGCGCGAGGCGAGGCGGACCGGCTGCGCCAGGCAGGGTTTCCGGCCTTCGTGGAGCGCACGAGTGCCGATGGCCGCGTCTTCTACCGGGTCAAGGTGGGCCCGGAACTGGAGCGTCATGCCGCCCAGTCCCTGCAGGTCAGGCTTCAGGATGAACACTCACTCAGAGGGATTGTCGTCAGCCATCCCTGACGGCTCGCCATCCGGTTGCCGATGAACGCCCCAATCTCTGTTAAACTCCGCGTCATGATAATTTCATCTCTGTGAATATGATCTGGATCGATTTCGTTATCCTGGGTATCGTGGCGGTTTCTACGGTGATCAGCCTGTTTCGTGGCTTCGTCAAGGAGGCCATCTCCCTGGCCACCTGGATTCTGGCCTTCTGGGTCTCCCTGGCTTATTCCGGTGTCCTGGCCGGGCATTTGCCGTTCGGTCTGGAAGATCCCACCCTCCGGCTGGGCATTGCCTTTGCCATCCTGTTCATCGTTACCTTGCTGGTGGGCGGGATCGTCAATGTCCTGGCCGGTCAGATGGTCAAGAAGACGGGCCTGTCGGGGACGGACCGGAGCATCGGTGCGGTGTTCGGTCTGGCCCGCGGCGGTCTGATCGTGGCCGTGGTGATCCTGCTCATGGGCCTGACGGTGATTCCGCAGGAACCCTGGTGGCAGGAGAGCCTTCTGGTTCCCCACTTTGAGCGCATCGCCCTTTGGCTGCGCGATTATCTGCCACCGGATCTGGCGTCTCACTTTTCTTTCGGGGGCTGATCAGCTCCCTGTCTTCCCAGAATCACCAAAGAGGCACACCCCATGTGCGGGATAGTCGGAATAGTCGGTCGCAGCCCCGTCAATCAGGCGCTGTACGACGCCCTCCTGGTATTGCAGCATCGCGGTCAGGACGCTGCCGGTATCGTGACCTGCGACGAGGATGGTCATCTTCATCTGCGCAAGGACAACGGCCTGGTGCGGGACGTATTCACTCAGCAGCACATGCGCAGTCTGACCGGCAACATGGGGATCGGCCATGTGCGCTATCCCACCGCCGGCAGTGCTTCCTCGGCGGAGGCCCAGCCCTTCTATGTAAACTCCCCCTACGGCATCACCCTGGGGCATAACGGCAATCTCACCAATGCCGCCGAGCTCAAGCGCGAACTGTTCCTGCAGGACCGGCGCCACATCAACACGGAATCCGATTCCGAGATCCTGCTCAACATCCTGGCCCAGGAACTGATCCGTCAGGAGAATCTGTCCCTGAATCCCGAGGCCCTGTTCCGGGCGGTGAACGGTGTGCACCGGCGCTGCCAGGGTGCCTATGGGGTGGTGGCCATGTTCTGCGGGCGCGGCATCCTGGGCTTTCGTGATCCCCACGGCATCCGGCCGGTGGTCTACGGCCGGCGGGAGACGGAGGAGGGTACGGAATACATGGTGGCCTCCGAGAGCGTGGCCCTGGACACCCTGGGCTTTGAGCTGGTGCGTGACCTGGCACCGGGTGAGGCCATCTACATCGAGATGGATGGCACGGTGCATCTGCAGCAGTGTGTGGAGAATCCCGTCCTGTCTCCCTGCATTTTCGAGTATGTCTACTTCGCCCGCCCCGACTCGGTGATGGACGATGTGGTGGTGCATCGGGCCCGCATGCGCATGGGGACACGCCTGGGCAAGAAGATCCTGCGGGAATGGCCGGATCACGATATCGACGTGATCATCCCCATCCCGGATACCGGTCGCACCGTGGCCATCGAAATGGCCCATGAGCTGAATGTGAAATACCGGGAAGGCTTCATCAAGAATCGTTACATCGGCCGGACCTTCATCATGCCGGGCCAGACTCAGCGCAGAAAATCGGTGCGCCAAAAACTCAACGCCATCGGCCTGGAGTTCAAGGGCAAGAACGTGCTGCTGGTGGATGACTCCATTGTCCGCGGCACCACCTCGCGGGAGATCGTCATGATGGCCCGCGAGGCCGGGGCCAGGAAGGTCTATTTCGCCTCCGCCGCACCGCCGGTGCGCTACCCCAACGTCTACGGCATCGACATGCCCGCCGCCCAGGAACTGATCGCCCACGGGCGGACCGAAAACGAGGTTTGTGAGGCTATTGCGGCCGATCGCCTGATCTATCAGGATCTGGATGACCTGATGGGCGCCGTGCGCAAGGGCAACCCACGGCTGGAACGGTTTGACTGTTCCGTATTCACCGGTGAATACGTCACTCAGATCAGCCCCGACTACCTGACACACCTGGAACAACGCCGCAATGATCTGGCAAAACGGAAGAAGGACCGCGAATACGCCAACCTGGATCTGCACAACAACGCCTGACATGAGACGCCTGTGCCTGGCCTTGGCATGCTGGGTATGTGTGTGTCTGTTTCCCTTGAATTCGGTGGGGGCCTGGGCGCTGGAGGAGACCGATCCCGTGCATGACGATGACAAGATCGTGCTGCCCTGGTATCAGCCCGTCATGGAACGGCTGGAGTCGGATTTTCCCGAATACTTCATGGCGGACCCGGTGGCTATCGTGAACGTGGCCAGTCAGCGTCTCTATGTGGTCAGGGAGGGGCGAATCCAGCGGGAATATCCCATTTCCACCTCCCGTCATGGCATCGGCAACCAGGCGGGCAGCTACCGGACCCCTCTGGGCGTGCACCGGATCAGCCAGAAGATCGGCGATGAGGCGCCCCTGGGCACCGTGTTCCGCGGGCGGGTGGATACCGGCCGCATCGCCGAGATCGTCACCGACCCCCGGCGCACCCCCGAGGACAACATCACCACCCGCATCCTGTGGCTGGAAGGGCTGGAATACGGCATCAATCGGGGGGAGGGGATCGATTCCTTCTCCCGGTTCATCTATATCCACGGTACCGATGAGGAAGGCCTGATCGGACGCCCGGCTTCCGAGGGCTGTGTGCGCATGACCAACCGGGATGTGATAGAACTGTACGATTTGATGCCCGACGGCTCGCTGGTGGTGATCCAGTAGTCGAGTTGCGTGGGGTGTTGACGACCCACCCTCCTGAATTTCGAGCAGAGGACAGCTTTCATGAATGATTACGTCTCAGCGGGTCGCCTGCGGGTTGCCCGGGAGCTGCACGACTTCATCAATAACGAGGCGCTGCCCGGCACGGGTGTGGCCGCCGATGCCTTCTGGAACGGTCTGGATGCCGTCATCCACGAGCTGGCGCCGAAAAACCGCGAACTGCTGGCCAAACGGGATGATCTCCAGGCCCGTATCGATGCCTGGCATCGCCAGCATCCCGGCGCGGTGGACATGGCGGTCTACAAGACCTTCCTGACCGAGATCGGCTACCTGCAGCCGGAAGGGGAGGATTTCCAGGTCACCACCGAACAGGTGGACCCGGAGATCGCCCGCCAGGCCGGACCCCAGCTGGTGGTGCCGGTAATGAATGCTCGCTACGCCCTGAACGCCGCCAATGCCCGCTGGGGCAGTCTCTATGATGCCCTCTACGGCACCGACGCCCTGAGCGAAGATGATGGCTGCGAGCGCGGCACTGGCTACAATCCCAAGCGCGGCGACAGGGTCATCGCCTTTGCCCGTGACTTCCTGGATCAGGCTGCGCCCCTGGCCCGCGGCAGTCATGTGGGTTCCCGGGGCTATGCCGTGGTGGAGGGCGTTCTGCAAGTCACCCTGGCCGACGGCAGCCTGAGTGAACTCAAGGACCCGGCACAGCTTCGCGGCTACCAGGGCGATGCCGGGGCACCCAAGGCCATCCTGCTGGGGCACAATGATCTGCATTTCGAGATCCAGTTCGATGCCGCCAGCACGGTCGGCAAGACCGACAGTGCCGGCATCAAGGACCTGCTTATGGAAGCGGCCCTCACCACCATCATGGACTGCGAGGACTCCGTGGCCGCGGTGGATGCCGAGGACAAGGTAGTGGTCTATCGCAACTGGCTGGGCCTGATGAAAGGGGATCTCACCGCCAGCTTCCACAAGGCCGGCCGGGAAGTGATCCGGCGCATGGAACCGGACCGGGAATACACCCGCCCCCAGGGCGGCACCCTGACCCTGCCGGGGCGTTCCCTGATGTTCGTGCGCAACGTAGGTCATCTGATGACCATCGACGCCGTGCTGGACCAGGACGGTAACCCGGTGCCCGAGGGCATCCTGGACGCCATGTTCACCAGTCTGATCGCCCTGCACGATCTCAAGCGCGGCGACGGTCTGCACAACTCCCGCTGCGGTTCGGTCTACATCGTCAAGCCCAAGATGCACGGCCCGGAGGAAGTGGCGTTTGCCGACGAACTTTTCGCCCGGGTGGAAGATGTCCTGGGCATGAAGCGCAACACCCTGAAGATGGGCGTGATGGACGAGGAGCGCCGCACCACGGTGAACCTCAAGGCCTGCATCCGTGCCGTGAAGGAACGCATCGTCTTCATCAATACCGGTTTCCTGGATCGCACCGGCGACGAGATGCACACCTCCATGGAGGCCGGCCCCATGATGCGCAAGGGCGCCATGAAGGCGGCCCGCTGGCTATCCGCCTATGAAGACTGGAACGTGGACGTGGGTCTGGCCTGTGGTCTCAAGGGCCGCGCCCAGATCGGCAAGGGCATGTGGGCCATGCCGGACCTGATGGCGCAGATGCTGCAGCAGAAGGTGGCCCATCCCAAGGCCGGTGCCAACACCGCCTGGGTGCCATCCCCCACGGCGGCCATCCTGCATGCTCTGCATTATCACCAGGTGAACGTGGCCCAGGTGCAGGAGTCGCTGGCGGGCCAACGCCGCGCCGGTCTGGACGACATCCTTACCATTCCGGTGGAAGCCGGTCCCGCCTGGACGGCCGAGGAGATCCAGCAGGAGCTGGACAACAATGCCCAGGGCATCCTGGGGTATGTGGTGCGCTGGATCAACCAGGGCATCGGCTGTTCCAAGGTGCCGGACATCAACAACGTGGGCCTGATGGAAGATCGGGCCACCCTGCGCATTTCCAGTCAGCACATTGCCAACTGGCTGCATCACGGCATCTGCTCCGAAGCGCAGGTGATGGAGACCTTGAAGCGCATGGCCGGTGTGGTGGATGAGCAGAATGCCGGCGATCCGGCCTACCGTCCCATGGCCCCGGACTTCGAAGCTTCCGTGGCCTTCCAGGCCGCTTGCGATCTGGTGTTCCGTGGTCGGGAGCAGCCCAACGGCTATACCGAGCCGGTCCTGCACCGTCGTCGCATTGAGGCCAAGGCGAAGGGTCTGCGGTAGTCGTAGCCCTGATTCCCCTCACCCCAACCCCTCTCCCTTCTCCCCCTGGGGAGAAGGGCCGGGGATGAGGGGGGCCGACCTTCGGCAATAAGCCGGACCCAGGGCACCCGGGAGGTCGATCTACCCCGCCGGCTGCTTGTCCAGCCACACCTCCAGCCCCTGCACGTTCAGTTCCACGTCCATCGCCAGCAGTTCCCGAATCCTGGATTCCGGCAGCCGGCAGCCATGGGCGGCCAGTCGTTTCACGAACAGGGCCATCATGCCATCGCACAGGGCCTGGTGCCTTCCTTCGCCATCCTTCCTGTGGGCGCGACCCAGCACAAGAAATTCCTCGATCATCTCATGCTGCTCGGTCTGCAGCCGGCTCAATTCCTCGCCGCCCACCCGTCCGAAATGGGTCAGATACATGTAATCCAGCCCCTGGCCGACCAGTCGATCCACCGAGGCATGCAGGGCCTCCGGTTCGAATTGCACCGGCGTGGTGGTGGGGTACACAAAGGCCCCGCGCTCGGTATCCAGTTCCCGATAGGCAATACCGAAGGTATCACCGGTGTAGATGCCCCGGCCCTTTGCGTCCACCACACAGAAGTGATGCCGGGCATGTCCCGGGGTGTCCAGGAATACCAGTTCACGGCCATTCAGCGACACACTCCCACCATCATCCGCCTGAATGACTCGGGATTCCGGAATCGGCAGGATGGTGCCGAAATCCCGCGCCATGACCGCTTCACCGTACACCGCCGTGGCACCGGCAATGAGCTTGGACGGATCGATCATGTGCCGGGCACCTCGGGGATGGATCACCAGTTCGGCATTGGGAAGCTGCTCCATCAGGGTCCCGGCACCACCGGCATGGTCCAGATGCACATGGGTGGGGATGACGTAGTCCACCTGTTCCCGTGACAGACCCTTTTGTTCCAGCGCCTTGAGCAGCATCGGCACGGAGTGGGATGTGCCCGTCTCCACGAAGGCGGCGCGGCCGTTTTCCACGATCAGATAGCTGGCGGCCAGACCGGGGCGCACCACCTGGGCATCGATGAGGGTGATGCCATGGTCCAGGTCCTGGAAGTGAGGTTGATTCATCAAAGGGCTCCTCGGGTGATTGAGATGATGTTCCCAGGCTACAAAAAATAGGGCTCACGACAAAAAAGCCCCTCTTTCCACCTGGGAAAGAGGGGCTTTCCGAACTGCCGGACCGTCAGACTCAGGCCCGCTTGTCCAGGGGCAGCCAGGACTGGTTTTCCGGGCCGACATAGTTGGCGCTGGGACGGATGATCTTGCCGTCCTGACGCTGCTCGATCACGTGAGCCGCCCAGCCGGTGGTACGGGCAATGACGAAGATCGGCGTGAACAGGGCGGTGGGGATGCCCATCATGTGGTAGGACACGGCGGAGAACCAGTCCAGATTGGGAAACATCTTCTTCAGGTCCCACATCACCGTTTCCAGGCGATCGGCCACGTCATACATGCGCATGGAGCCCTCCTGCTCGGACAGGCGGCGGGCCACGTCCTTGATGACCTTGTTGCGCGGGTCGCTGATGGTGTAGACCGGGTGGCCGAAGCCGATCACGATCTCCTTGCGGGCCACGCGCTCGCGGATGTCCGCTTCGGCCTCGTCGGCGTTGTGATAGCGCTGCTGGATGTCGCAGGCCGCCTCGTTGGCACCGCCGTGCTTGGGACCCCGCAGTGCGCCGACGGCGCCGGTGATGGCGGAGTAGATATCCGAGTTGGTACCGGCCACCACGCGGGCAGTGAAGGTGGAGGCGTTGAACTCGTGCTCCGCATACAGGTTCAGTGAGGTGTGCATGGCCCGCACCCATGCCTCGGGTGGGGTGCTGCCGTGCATCAGGTGCAGGAAGTGACCGCCCACGCTGTCGTCATCGGTCTCCACGTCGATGCAGCGGCCGTTATGGGCAAAGTGGTACCAGTAGAGCAGGGCGGAACCCAGGCAGGCCAACAGGCGGTCGGCGATCAGGCGGGCACCGGCCACGTTCATGTCTTCCTTTTCCGGCTCCAGGGTGCCCAGCATGGACACGGCGGTGCGCATCACGTCCATGGGGTGGGCGGAGGGCGGAATCTGCTCCAGGGCGCTCTGCAGGGCGGCCGGCAGACCGCGCATGGATTTCAGACGGGCCTTGTAGCGGGCCAACTCGGCGGCATTGGGCAGGGTGCCGTGGATCAGCAGGTGGGCAATTTCCTCGAACTCCGCCTCATCGGCAAAGTCCAGGATGTCATAGCCCCGGTAATGCAGGTCGTTGCCGGTACGGCCCACGGTGCAGACGGCGGTATTGCCGGCGGTCGTGCCCGACAGGGCTACCGACTTTTTCGGTTTGGGCTTGGCGATTTCGGTCTCACTCATTTTCATCATTCTCCGTCTTAGCCGCCTTTGCGGTATAGCTGGTCCAGTTTTTCTTCGTAGGCGTGGTAGCCCAGGTGCTCGTAGAGTTCCATGCGGGTCTGCATGGTATCGATGACGCCCTGCTGGGTGCCGTCGCGGCGGATGGCCTCGAACACGTTCAGGGCCGCCTTGTTCATGGCGCGGAACGCGGACAGGGGGTAGAGCACCAGGCTCACGCCCACGCCCTTGAGCGCTTCAGTGGTGAAAAGGGGGGTACTGCCGAACTCGGTGATATTGGCCAGTACCGGGACGCCGACGGCGTCTACGAACTGCTGGTACTGCTCCAGAGTGTTGATGGCCTCGGGGAAGATCATGTCGGCGCCGGCCTCGACGCAGGCCACGGCCCGTTCGATGGCGGAGTCCATGCCTTCCACGGCCAGGGCATCGGTGCGGGCCATGATGACGAAATCCCGGTCACGGGCGTCGGTAGCGGCCTTGATGCGGTCCACCATCTCTTCCTTGGTGACGATGGCCTTGCCGGGGCGATGGCCGCAACGCTTGGCCTGCACCTGGTCCTCGATATGGCAGCCAGCAGCACCGGCGCGGATCAGTTCCTTGACCGTGCGCCCGATGTTGAAGGCGCTGGGGCCAAAACCGGTATCCGCATCCACCAGCAGGGGGACATCGGTCACATAGGTGATGCGGCGCACGTCTTCCAGCACGTCGTGCAGGGTGCTGATACCCAGGTCCGGCAGGGCCAGGGAGCCGGCGGCAACACCACCACCGGACAGGTACAGTGCCCGGTAGCCCACGTGTTCGGCCATCATCGCGTGATAGGCATTGATGGTGCCCACCACTTGCAGCGGGTGCTCTTCTTCAACGGCGCGACGCAGACGCGCGCCTGGCGTGGATGGCTCGGTCATTGGATCTCCTTGTGTTGAGGGGATGATGCGGGGTGGTCAGAGCGGCGGAGGTGCGCCGGCGCTGTTCCCGGCGCCGGCGGAGCGGATGGCCGGGGTGGCCTTGGCTCCCTTGGGCGCCTTCTCGTCAAACAGCAGTTCCACGTTGATCCGTGAACTGCGGATATGGCGGCGCATGATGAGTTCTGCCATCTCCGGGTCCCGGTCGGCAATGGCCTCGACGATGTGGCCATGTTCCCGAAAGGCGATCAGGGCCCGGGAGCTGGCCATGCCGAACTGAAAACGGTACATGCGCATCAGGTGGTAGAGGTCGTCGCACAGCAGCTTGATCAGGCGGGCATTGCCGCTGGCCTTGATGATGCGGTAATGAAAGTCCAGATCGCCCTCGGTCTGGAAATAGGCGATGCCTTCCTGCAGTTCCGCCCGTTCCTGGTGCTGCTTGAGCAGCTTGCGCAGCTCATCGATGTCCCGGCCGGACATGCGCTCCGCGGCCAGACGGGCGGCCATGCCCTCCAGGGCTTCTCGCAGCAGGTAGAGTTCCAGCAGGTCTTCCTGGGTGAGGGAGACCACCCGGGCACCCACATTGGGGCGACGTTCCACCAGGTGGCAGGCTTCCAGACGACCGATGGCATCCCTGAGCGGGCCACGGCTGATGCCGTATTCGCCGGCCAGTTCCGGTTCGCTGATCTTGGTGCCCGAAGGGATCTCACCCTCGACGATGGCCTGGCGCAGGCGCGCGAAGACCCGATCCGCCAAGGTGACGCCCTGTTGCCCGAGTTGGTCGTTGAAATCTGGCATATGTCGTCCGATTGTTGACAATATTAGGGTATCAGGCCTTTTCCTGGAGATAAAGTGGTATTTCTGGTGACAATCTGCGCCTGTCCCTGTTTGCCGGAGCCAGAGGCCCTTCTCCCCCTGGGGGGAGAAGGGCTTTGCCTCAGGCCGTTTCCCGACCCTCTGCATATCCCATCCGGCTCAGGCTTTCCCGGATCTCGTCCAGGATCGCCGGGTCATCGATGGTGGCCGGGGTCTGATAGGCCTCGTTGTCGGCGATCTTGCGCATGATGGCCCGCAGGATCTTGCCCGAACGGGTCTTGGGCAGGCGGCTGACCACGGCCACCAGCTTGAAGGCGGCCACGGGTCCGATGCGCTCGCGTACCAGATTCACCAGTTCCTTGCTCAGGGCCTCCGGGGCCTGGTCCACACCCGATTTCATCACCACCAGACCCATGGGCAGCGAGCCCTTGAGTTCATCCGCCACGGCGATGACCGCACATTCGGCCACGGCCGGATGAGAGGCCAGCACCTCTTCCATGGCACCGGTGGACAGGCGATGCCCGGCCACATTGATGGTGTCGTCGATCCGCCCCATCACGTACAGGAAACCGTCCTCGTCCATGTAGCCCGAGTCTCCGGTGAGGTAGTAACCGGGTTCGGCGCTGAGATAGGACTCCTTGAAGCGTGCGTCGTTGTTCCACAGGGTGGGCAGACAGGCAGGTGGCAGGGGCAGCTTGATCATGATCCGCCCCATCTCTCCGGCGGATACCGGCTTGCCGCTGTCATCCAGGATCTGCACGTCATAACCCGGGGTGGGCTTGCCGGCGGTACCGGGCTTGATGGGCAGCTGTTCGATCCCCAGGAAGTTCCCGGCGATGGCCCAGCCGGTCTCGGTCTGCCACCAGTGGTCGATGGCCGGACGCTGCAGGATCTTCTGTGCCCATTCCAGGGTGTCCGGATCGCAACGCTCACCGGCCAGGAACAGGGCGCGGAACTGATCCAGGTTGTAGCGCTTGAGGTGTTCGGCGCCGGGGTCTTCCTTCTTGATGGCACGGAAGGCGGTGGGGGCGGTGAACATCACCGAGACCTTGTATTCCTCGATCACCCGCCAGAAGGCGCCGGGGTCCGGGGTGCCCACCGGCTTGCCCTCGTAGACCACCGTGGTGCAGCCGTAGAGCAGGGGACCATAGACGATGTAGGAGTGTCCCACCACCCAACCCACGTCGGAGGCGGCCCAGAACACCTCGCCGGGTTCCATGCCGTAGATATGCTTCATGCTCCAGTTAAGGGCCACCGCATGACCGCCGTTGTGACGCACCACCCCCTTGGGCTTGCCGGTGGTGCCGGAGGTGTACAGGATGTAGATAGGGTCGGTGGCGGAGACGGGGACGCAGTCATGAGGGGCCGCGGCGGCCATGGCCGCGGTCCAGTCCATGTCCCGTCCCGGGATCAGGTCGCAGGGGGACTGGGGACGCTGCAGGATCAGGGTCCGCTCAGGCTTGTGGGTGGACATCTCGATGGCTTGGTCCAGCAGCGGCTTGTATTTCACTACCCGGGAGGGTTCGATGCCGCAGGAGGCGGCCACCACCACCTTGGGGGTGGCGTCGTCAATGCGGGTGGCCAGCTCTCGGGCAGAGAAACCGCCGAACACCACGGAGTGGATCGCCCCCAGGCGGGCACAGCCCAGCATGGCCACCAGGGCCTCGGGCACCATCGGCATGTAGATGATGACCCGGTCACCCTTGGTCACACCCATGTCGGCCAGGGCGCCGGCGAAGCGTGCGACCTGGTCCTGTAATTCGCGGAAGCTGATGCAGCGCTTGGTGTCCGTGACCGGGCTGTCGTAGATGATGGCCGTCTGCTCACCACGGCCGTTTTCCACGTGCCGGTCCACGGCGTTATAACAGGTATTGATCTCCCCGCCGGCGAACCAGCGGTAGAAGGGGGCGGCACTGTCATCCAGCACTTTCTCAAACGGCTTGGACCAGGTGAGTGCCTGCGCGGCCTCGGCCCAGAAGCCTTCGGGATCGTTTACTGCGCGTGCGTAAACCTCTGCATAACCCATGACTCGCTCCTGCTTGTTAGTGCCCCAGGCGGGGGTAGTGCTGCCTGCGTCTGCGCGGCATCGTGGTGTCCGCACCCTCGGCCGGGGTGCTTGTGGTTATCTTGTCAGGGCATGACCTTAGAGGATTTTTGAAAAGTGTCAACAATCCTGGTGCAGGTTTTGGACTAAGGTCATTCCTTTAGACTGTTCTGCGTCGGTCAGAATGTTCTGAGTCAGTCATTCCCGCGCCCGCGGGGATCCGGTAACAGGCTGAAAATCATTGATTCCCGCGAGCGCGGGAGGGAGGGCAGAGGCGCTTGTTCCGTATTTTCCCTGCAGGCTTCAAAAGCAAAAAATCCCGCTCTCCCCGGCAGTGTGCCGGGCGATTGATAACGTTTTGCCGGGGGGGGCCGGGCATTGCGCCGGCTGGCCGGCGTCCTAGAATCGAGGCAGATCGGGAAAGGGGAGCTGCCCGCGGTGCACGTGCATGGCGCCGAATTCGGCGCAGCGATGCAGGGTGGGCACTGCTTTGCCCGGATTGAGCAGGCCTTTCGGGTCAAAGGCCGCCTTGACTGCATGAAATTGGGTCAGCTCCGCCGGCTGGAACTGCACGCACATCTGGTTGATCTTTTCGATGCCCACCCCGTGCTCCCCGGTGATGGTGCCGCCCACCTCCACGCACAGCTCCAGGATCTGCCCGCCCAGTTCCTCGGCCTTTTCCAGCTCTCCGGACACATTGGCATCGAACAGGATCAGCGGGTGCAGGTTGCCGTCACCGGCATGAAAGACGTTGGCCACCCGCAGCCCGTAGGCGCGGGATAGCTCGGCGATGCCCCCGAGGACCTTACCCAGATGGCGCCGGGGAATGGTGCCGTCCATGCAGTAGTAATCCGGGGAGATCCTGCCTACCGCCGGGAAGGCGGCCTTGCGGCCGGCCCAGAAGCGCATGCGTTCCTGTTCGTCCCGGGCCGTGCGCACCTCGGTGGCGCCGCTTTCCAGCAGCAGGTTGCGTACCTGTATCACCTGTTCCGAGACCTCCGCTTCGGTGCCGTCCAGCTCACAGAGCAGGATGGCGGCGGCGTCCACCGGATAGCCCGCATGAACGAAATCCTCCGCCGCCCGGATGGCGTCGTTGTCCATCATTTCCAGGCCGCCGGGGATGATCCCGGCCCCGATCAGGCCGGCCACCGCCTCGCCAGCGCTCTGGGCATCATCAAAGGCCGCCATCAGCACCTGTGCCCGTTCCGGTTTGGGCAGCAGCCTGACCGTGACCTCGGTAATGATGCCGAGCATGCCTTCGGAGCCGTGGACCAGGGCCAGCAGGTCATAGCCCGGGCTGTCCAGGGCCTCGCCACCCAAGGTGAGCAGTTCACCATCGATGGTCAGCATCTGCACGGCCAGCACATTGTGGACCGTCAGGCCGTATTTCAGGCAGTGCACCCCGCCGGAGTTTTCCGCCACGTTGCCGCCGATGGAGCAGGCGATTTGGGAAGACGGATCGGGGGCATAGTAGAGACCATGGGGTGCGGCAGCCTCGGAAATGGCCAGATTGCGGACCCCGGGCTGGACTCGGGCGATACGGCGGTTCGGGTCCAGTTCCAGGATGCGGTTGAAGCGGGCCAGGCTCAGCAGCACGCCGTCGGGAAAGGGCAGGGCACCGCCGGACAGGCCGGTGCCGGCGCCCCGGGCCGTCACCGGGATGCCTCGCTCCCGGCAGATGCCGAGGGCGGCCCGGGCCTGGTCCAGATCATGGGGCAGGATCACCGCCAGGGGCAGACGTCGATAGGCGGACAGGCCGTCGCACTCGTACGGCCGCAGGTCTTCCCCGTGGTGGAGCAGGGCGTCCTTGGGGAGCACCTGGTCCAGGGCCGCAATCAGGGCGTCTCGCTCCTGGGGGGAGACCTGGCGCCGAGGGTCGGGATAGAGCGGGTCGCGAGCGGGATCATGGTCAGCCATGGCGGACTCCTTGCGCTTGCCGGGCATTCAGGTCTGAGTGTCTACCCGGCGCGCACCCGGGTCAATCACCGGCGGTGGCCCTGTGCTACCATCGCCGAGACCAAAACAAACCGTCCATTCAATCCCGGACCCAGACCTCATGCTCGATCCCAAGACCCTCCGTACCGACCTGGATACCGTTGCCGCCCGCCTGGCCACCCGGGGTTTTGCCCTGGATGTGGAGGCCTTCAACCACATGGAGTCCGAGCGCAAGGCCCTGCAGGTACGGACCCAGGAACTGCAGAACGAGCGCAATACCCGGTCCAAGTCCATCGGTCAGGCCAAGGCCCGGGGTGAGGATATCGAGCCTTTGAAAGCGGAGGTGGGGCGACTGGGGGACGAACTCAAGGCCTGCGAGGCCCGTCTGGCGGAGTTGCAGCAGTCCCTGTCCGACTTCATGATGGGAATTCCCAACCTGCCCCATGAATCCGTGCCGGTGGGACGGGATGAGGCCCAGAATCAGGAAGTGCGCCGCTGGGGTGAGCCCCGACGTCTGGACTTCACGCCCCTGGACCATGTGGATCTGGGCGCCCCTCAGGGCTGGATGGATTTCGAGGCCGCTGCCAAGCTCAGCGGCAGTCGCTTTGCGGTACTGCGCGGCCCCATGGCCCGCCTGCACCGGGCTTTGATCCAGTTCATGCTGGACGTGCATACCCGGGAGCATGGCTACCAGGAGGTCTATGTGCCCTACCTGGTGAACGCGGACAGCCTGCGGGGGACCGGACAATTGCCCAAGTTCGAGGCCGACCTGTTCCGCATGGGTGGTGATCCCGGTTACTACCTGATCCCCACGGCAGAGGTGCCGGTGACCAACCTGGCCCGGGACAGCATTTTGGACGCCGACGCCATGCCGGCCCGGTTTGTCTGTCACACCCCCTGTTTCCGTTCCGAGGCCGGATCCTACGGCAAGGACACCCGGGGTCTGATCCGCCAGCACCAGTTCGAGAAGGTGGAGCTGGTGCAGCTGGTGCGCCCCGGCGAGTCCTGGGATGCCCTGGAGGCGCTGACCGGTCATGCGGAATCGATCCTGCAGCGGCTGGAGTTGCCTTACCGGGTCATGGCCCTGTGCACCGGGGACATGGGCTTTGCGGCGGCCAAGACCTACGACATCGAGGTGTGGCTGCCGGCCCAGAACTGCTATCGGGAGATTTCCTCCTGTTCCAACTTCGAGGATTTCCAGGCCCGGCGCCTGATGGCGCGTTGCCGCAACCCCGAGACGGGCAAGCCGGAACTGCTGCATACCCTCAATGGTTCGGGTCTGGCCGTGGGCCGCACCCTGGTGGCCCTGGTGGAGAATGGTCAGGATGCCCAGGGCCGCATTCACATCCCGTCGGTCCTGCAGCCCTACATGGGGGGCATGACGGTGCTTGATCCCGGGGCCTGATCCCGCTGGAGGTTGAACCGTGCCGAGACTGTCATCCCGCCTTGCCCGACTGATTCTCGGATGGCTGGTCCTGATCCTGGCCGGTGTCGTCTGCGCTGACGACCAGCCGCCGATCGATGACCGTCCCAGGCTCATCGGCCTGCAGGCCCCGGACTGGTTCCATCTGTCGTTCCTGGACCTGGGCGAGGACCTGCAGACCGCCCGCGATGAGGGCAAGCGCGGGCTGGTGGTCTATCTGGGCATGGATGACTGTCCCTACTGCGAGGCCCTGTTCCAGGTCAATTTCCAGCAGCCGGACATCGTCGAATACACCCGTCGGCACTTTCTGGTGGTGGCCCTGGACGTGCTGGGCAGTCGTACCATGATCACCCTGGAAGGTCGGTCACTCACGGAACGGGAGTTCGCCATCCGGCAGCGCCTGAACTTTACCCCCTCCTTCCTCTTCCATGATCTGGAAGGGGAGCCGGTCTTCATCCTGCGGGGCTACCATTCCCCCTACCGTTTCCGTGCCGCGCTGGAATACGTGGCCGACGCCCACTACCAGCGCGAGAGCTTCCGAGATTATCTGGCCCGGGCCGATCCGCCGCCGCGCTTTGATGCCGATGATCTTAATCATCGGGACTTTTTCAGTGCGCCTCCCCATCAGCTGGACCGCTCGCAGGTGGCGGCCGAACGACCCCTGGTGGTGTTTTTCGAGCAGGGGGAATGTCATGCCTGCGACGTGCTGCACACCGAGCCGCTGGGTGATCCTGAGGTGCTGAAACTGTTGTCCCTGTTCGATGTGGTGCAGCTGGACATGTGGTCCGACACCCCGGTGGTGACACCCAATGGCCGTCACCTGACGGCCCGACAGTGGGCCGAGGAGATGGACCTGTTCTATGCCCCCACCTTGGTGTTCTTCGATGAATTGGGGGAGGAGGTCCTGCGGGTGGACTCGGTGATCCGCCTGCATCGCCTGCAGGCGGTGCTGGAATATGTGCTCACCCGGGGTTACGAGGCATACCCCTCATTCCAGCGCTGGCGCAACCGTTAACGCGAAAGAAGCCGGGTTCAGTCACAGACACGCCCTTCTCCCCTTGGGGGAGAAGGGCGTGGTACACCCCCCCTATGGCCGTCCTTCATCATCGAGGGTGTATCGCCACCAAGATTCATGAGAGTTAGGGATACGGCGGCGGCGGGTTCGGTCGCTCATTCCTCGTCCCGTTCCACCGGCGGATCGATCTTCGGTGGTCCGGCCTTTTTCTGGGCCACCAGATGGGCCACCAGGTGACCGATGCCCACCATGAAGGTCACCGGAAACAGCAGGCCCAGTACCGGCCAGCCCCCGATCACGAACACAAAGCCCAGCGGGGAAATCTGGATCATCCACAGGGCAAAGCCCAGCAGGATCCAGCGTCCCGCCAGGGTGGCGCAGTGATCCCGGCACCAGACGGCCCGAGCCATCCGGTCTTCCGGCGTGGCCCTCGGCATCCGGCGAAGATGCCAGGGCGCCCAGAAGTAGGCGATCACCGCGTGGTGGACAGGCAGGTCGGAGGTCGGGTTCGAAGGCATGGGGTTCCAGGCGGGCAGGGGAGAGGGGAATCCAGTCTACGACATCGCGCCGACGCAGGTATTCCCGCGCTGCATATTTCGTCACTCCGGCGCTACCCATGCCGTCACTCCCGTATTACCCATGCTGTCACTCCCGCGAAAGCGGGAGTCAAGGATTTTCAGCCTTCAACAGTTGACTGGATTCCCGCGTTCGCGGGAATGACGGGATAGGGAGCAGGGCAAGTACAGCTACCCCCCCTGGATTCCCGCGTTCGCGGGAATGACTGAGCCTCGCCTGGCTGGTCACTGCCGGCCTGGCCTGGATTCCCGCGTGCGCGGGAATGACGGCTTTCTGGTCGGCCGGGTGGTGCCGGGCAAAGCTGGATTCCCGCGCACGTGGGAATGCCCCGGTGCGAGGCTGTGCCCCTCTACGGGATATCATTTGCGCCCTGCCGGGCCACCACCTTGTCCATCTCGATCCCGTCACCCTTGTCCATGCGCCGGATCGCCGCATCCCCTTGGGCCGCCAGCGCCTCCAGACGGTCAATCTGGGCATCCAGCCTGGGCAGGGCCTCGCGGCGATAGCGGGAGACTTCGTCGATGGCGCCGATGACGTTGGTAAAGGCGGATTCGAGTTGCTCCATGTCCAGCACCGTGGAGGCGGCCCGGTTCTGGATCTCCACCCCCTGGGTTCGCAGGGCCTCGGCGGTACCGGCGATGAGGCTGGAGGTGGTGGTGTTGAGGGCCTCGACCCGATCCAGCACCAGCCGCTGATTGGCCAGGGCCAGGGCCACCGTCACCGCCACATTCAGCGCCGAGACGGTCACATTGATGGCCCGGTCAACACCCCGCATCAGTTCCCGGTTATTGCGGATCACCACCTCCAGGGCGAGGATGCCCTGCTGACTGACGGCCAGTTGTTGCTGCAGATCGACGAGCCGCTGGCGCAGGGGAAACAGCAGCTCCTCTTCCAGGAATCGGCGCTTGGCGGCGTCCTGGGGCAGGGTGGCGGCCTCGCCGGCCAGCTTGCGGTCGATGATCCGTCCCAGGGCGATCTGCCGCTGGAGCTGCACCAGGCTCTCCCGCAGGGACTGCTGGTCATCGCTCAGGGTGAGATTGTCCCGGTGCAGCATGTCCCTGCCCGCCTCCAGGTCCCTGATGATGGCGTCCAGGGCCTCCTGGGCGGTTTCGAACCTGTGGAAATAACGCTGCAGGGGGGTGCCGACCCCGGGGATCAAGGCCAGGATGCGGCCGATCCCTTCACGGCTCAGATTGTGATTGCGGGGGTCCAGTTCCAGCATGCGGGTACGCAGATCGATCAGGGAACGGGCCACCGGCCCACCCTCATCCCCCTGATGGGCCAGCTTGCGGATGGGGGTCTGCAACAACTTGCTGCGATGGGCCGCCTGACGCTGTATGTCCAGCCCCATCTCGTCCACAGCCCGGCGTTGCCGGGGGTCAATCTG
>NZ_JAJNQM010000023.1:0-40109 GCF_022227785.1 Ectothiorhodospira lacustris
CCGCCAGTTCACGCACCAGGTCATCGACTTCCGCCATCAGCCGATGGTGATCAAACCCGACCCGATACCATTCCAGCAGGGTGAATTCCGGATTGTGAAAGCGCCCGGCCTCGCCGGCGCGAAAGACCCGGGCGATCTGATAGATGTCCCCCGCCCCCGCGGCCAGCAGTCGCTTCATGGGAAACTCGGGCGAGGTATGCAGCCAGACACACCCCTCGGGCAGAGTCACGGCCAGACTCTCGATGGCAGGGTCCGTGGCCCCCGCCCGGGACAGGCAGGGGGTTTCCACTTCCAGTACCCCCCGCGCATGGAAGAAATCACGGATCGATCGCAGCAGATCCGCCCGGCGACGCAGCATCGCCGGGGAGGCGGAGGGAGACCAGTTCACGCGCGGGAGGCGTAGTCGCCGGTCCGGGTATCCACGCGGATCACATCACCTTCGTTCACGAACAGGGGCACCTTCACCACTGCGCCGGTCTCCAGGGTGGCCGGCTTGGTGCCGCCGGTGGCGGTGTCGCCACGGATGCCCGGATCACACTGGGTGATCTTCAGTTCCACGAAATTAGGCGGACTGACCGACAAAGGCACGTTGTTCCACAGGGTCACGGTACACATATCCTGCTCCTTGAGCCACTTCATGGCATCGATGACCGCGGCCTCATTGGCGGCATACTGCTCGAAACTCTCGGGCATCATGAAGTGCCAGAACTCACCATCGGCGTAGAGATACTGCATGTCCGTATCCATGACGTCGGCGGCCTCCACCGAGTCACCGGACTTGAAGGTCTTGTCCAGTACGCGACCGGTCTTGAGGTTGCGCATCCTCACGCGGTTGAAGGCCTGTCCCTTGCCGGGCTTGACGAACTCGTTCTCCACGATGGCATAGGGATCGCCATCCAGCAGAATCTTGAGCCCGCTCTTGAATTCATTGGTACTGTACATTGCCATAACGATGCATCTCCGGATCGAGCCAGGGCTCGAAGGGGTTTCCAACAGGGACAATCCCGAGTGGGCGGGGAATCTGGCAAAGAGATGGCCAAAACCGGCACAATGGGACGGCCTGCCACGATTCACCCTGAAAAATCCGCCTATGATAACGCGATTAAATGTCCACCGTCAGTCGGCGGATTGGCAACGCGCCCTCGCCCAGGCCGTGACCGATCCGGAAGAGCTGCTCAAGCGCCTGGGGCTGGACCCGGCCCTGCTGCCCGCTGCCAGGGAGGCCTCGAAACAGTTCCGGGTACGGGTGCCCCTGGGTTACCTGGGGCGCATGACCCCGGGGGACCCCAACGACCCCCTGTTGCGGCAGGTCCTGCCTCTGGGCGAGGAATGTCTCGAAGTCCCGGACTTTCACTGCGACCCGGTGGGTGACCTGGAATCGATGCCGATCCCGGGACTGTTGCACAAGTATCACGGCCGGGTGCTGCTGGTGACCTCCGGCACCTGCGCCATCCATTGTCGCTACTGCTTCCGTCGGCATTTTCCCTATCGGGACGCCTCGGCCATCCGGGAAGCCTGGCCGCGCATCCTGCTCTACCTGCGCACCCATCAAGAAGTTCGGGAGGTGATCCTGAGCGGTGGCGACCCGCTGACCTTGAGCGATGACAAGCTGGCGGCGATGATTTCGGACCTGGCCGGCATCCCTCACCTGCGGACTCTGCGCCTGCATAGTCGGCTGCCCGTGGTGGTGCCGGAACGAATCGACGACACCCTGCTGGGCTGGCTGACCGGCACTCGCCTGCGCCCGGTCATGGTCATCCATGCCAACCATGCCCGGGAACTGGACGGCACCACGCGCGCCGCCATGGAACGCCTTGAACTGGCCGGGGTGCGCCTGTTTAATCAGACCGTTCTGCTGCGGGGGGTCAACGATGATCCGGACGTCCTGGCTACACTCAGTCACGCCCTGTTCGACAGCGGTGTACAACCCTATTATCTGCATACGCTGGACCCGGTCCAGGGTGCTGCGCATTTCGCCGTTTCCGAGACACATGCCCTGGCCATCATGGACCATCTGACCCAGCAGCTTCCCGGCTACCTGATCCCGCGTCTGGTTCAGGACATCCCGGGACGGGACAGCAAGACACCACTGGTACGCTCATTCCCTACCATTGGTAATTCCGTGCTTTGAAAACTGGAAGAACAGGGGCTACAGGCGTTAAAATAGTGAACTACGTCACAAAAAACCAGTCTCAAGGCCGAGACATAGGCCCCTATTCAAGAGTCAAGTGAGATGCTGGTCGGAACCCCCATGGTGCAATTTCAAGGCGATGACGCCCTACCCTTACAACCAAGGAAGGTCAAACGCTGGCTGAAGGCACTGCCCCTGGCCAACATGGGGGAGACGACACGCAGGCTGCTGCAAGCGATCCGGGAACTGAACGGCCAGGCGCTGCCGGCGGCCGATCGTCTCGAGATCATGGAGCTGATCCGCCCTTCCCTGCTCATGGCCCAGGATCACCTGGGGCGCCACTTCATCAGCCGCTCCCTCCCGCTGCCCCCTCGGAGTCTGCAGATTGCCCATATCGCGGGAGAGTTGCTGGCGGAAACCAGTGCCGGCTATCTGCGGATACTCAGAGATATCCGGGGCATGGAAAAGACGGGGCTCTCCAACAAACAGCTGACGACGGCCATCTACCAGGGCCTGCGCATGCTGGGGACCCAGCAGAGACATGCTTCGCGTTTGTACCTGCCTGCACCGCCGGGGACCTGGCAAGCCATGCACGAACTGTTGGCCCAGGCGGAAGACTATGGTCTTCTCCACCAGGTGACCGCGGATGAACAAACAAGGCAGCGCACCCCCGCCCACGCCTACCTGCAAATTGCGCTGCTGGCCCTGGCCGCCCCCCTGACCCTGCGCCAGGGGGAATCCGATCGGCTCTACCACTACCTTGAGGAACATGGTGTGCTGTGCCGTATCGGACCGGACGCCCTGCCCGATAGTGTCGGCATGCTCTACCGGATCGATCTGTCCAGCGACCGGGGACCGGAGTACATCACTCAGGATGAAATGGACGGGGCGGAAAAAAACCGATTCCTGCAGATCGCACCCTTGATTCGTCAACTGCGTGACATGGCTCGCGGGGGTGATAACCAGGCACTGGATAATGACCTGATCCACAGAACCCTGGTTTCCTGGACCAATACGGCACGACGCCGCTTCAACCGTGCAGGCAGGGCCGGTCGGATCGATGTAGCGACCGGCCTGACCGGGATCCATCGTTGTATCACCCGAAAAATCAATGCCCACCCAGGCAACGAACCTGCAAACACGGTTTACGACAACCTGTCCCTACAACAGATCGATAACAACCTGCACTCCCTGGATATGGGCATCACGGTGCAGTATCTGGCGGACATGCCCAAGGATCTGGGGTCTTCCGCCTGGGACAGCATTGCCAAGGGCAACCTGATAACCGGCAACACCTTTGCAGATGCAGACACCGATTCCATGCAGCCGGATCATAGCTCTCTCCCACAACCGTGGTCTCTGGTGGACAGCAGTGCCGGTGGCTTCCGCCTGCGTTGGGAAAAGCCTCAGGCCGGGCGAGTCCAGGTGGGAGAGATCATCGGCCTGCGCAACCATGACGGCGCCTGTGTAAGCTGGCTGCTGGGCATCGTGCGCTGGATGATGCTTCACCCGGAAACCGGCCTTGAAATCGGCGTCCAGATTCTGGCCCCCCGCAGCCTGCCGATCACGATCAGGCGCGCCAAGCGCCGACTGGCCCACGGGCAGCCGTTGGAGGGTCTCATGTCGCCGACCATCCAAATACTGCAACAGGCCACCAGCCTGTTCTGTCCTGCCGGTGTTTTCCAGGTGGGTGACGAACTGGCCGTGAATCTGGCTGGTCGGACCCTGCCTGTGAGACTCACCCGCAAACTGGAGTACTCCAGCCGCTTCGAGCAATTCACCTATGAACCGGTAAAAAACCTGCCCGTAGAACCCAAAGGCGTCGATCAGGCCTCGAAAACCGAGTTGGTCTGGTCCAGCATCTAGCTTTTGCCTGCCCCTCCCCCGAGCACATCGGGGGCTGGCCTGATTGCACCGCTGATTGGCGGTATCGGGTTGCTTGTCTATATAATCGTGGCAAGTGATCTCCGCCGGTGACCAGCCCGGCCCAATCCCCCCGCACTCAGGCCAGGCACCGAATGGACAACCTTCTACGCCTACTGATCATTGACGACGACCTCAACGACGCCGAGATGATGGTGAGCACGCTCAAGTCCGCCGGCCTGGCCGTCAGACCTGAGCGCGCTGAAGACGAAGAAGACCTGCTGACCAAACTGAAGCACCACACCCCGGATGTCATCATCTGCGCCCTCGGGCACCCTTCCCTTTCCCTCGACAAAGTCATTCAGAGCAGCCGCCAGATGGGGCGACATGCTCCCGTGGTCGCCGTTGCCACCAGTTCCGACACCGACATTGTGGAGTGTCTGGAATTGGGTGCGCATGACATGGTCCGGAAAAATCATATGGACCATCTACGACTGGTGATCACGCGGGCACTGGCCTTTCAGCAGCAGTGGCGCTCCCTGAAAGTCCTTGAGTCCTCCCTGAGGGAGACGGAGCGTCGCTGCAAGATGCTCCTGGACAATGCCCGAGATGCCATTGCCTACGTTCACGAAGGCATGCACCTTTACGCCAATCCCGCCTACCTGGAACTGTTCGGTTTCGCCGACATCGAGGAGATCGAAGGCATCCCCATCATGGACATGGTGGTGCGTGAGGAGCAACAGAAACTGAAGGAATGCCTGCGTCAGTATGACGACACCCAGAATGCGGACGCGCATCCCGACTCCCCCCCACAGCCCCAGGAATTGCAGCTCAAGCGCATTTCAGGGGAAAATTTTTCTGCGCCAATGGAATTCAGCAGCGCCATCATTGATGGCGAGCCCTGCATCCAGATACTCATCCGATCCAACGCCGGCGGCAACACGCTGGAACTGGAAAAGAAACTCAACTACCTGTCGCAACGGGACCTGATCACCGGCCTGTACAATCGGCAATATTTCCTGGAGTGCGTACAACAGGCCCTGGGGCAGGCCACCCAGAGCAAAGCCAATGCCACGCTGATCGAACTGACGGTAGACCAGTTCAGCGGTATCCGGGAACTGGTCGGTGTTGCCGGTGCGGACCTGGTGCTGAGCGACTTGGGCAAGCTGCTGGAAGAGGCCTGCGGTCAATCCGACATCGTTGCGCGGCTGGAAGGACAGGCCTACGGCATTCTCTGTCAGCACTGGGAAATGCAGGAGATCCTGCAATTCACCCGTGACCTGCTGAGCCGGATCTCAGAACACATCTGCGAGGTGGAAGGGCGGTCCATCAGTTTCACCGCCTCCATCGGGGCCGCGCAGGTCGACGAGAATGCGCCCGATATCGACGAACTGCTGTCCCGGTCACACAAGGCCTGCGAGGAAGCGGCCACATCGGGCGGCAACCGGACAGTCATCTACCAACCCAAAGAGGGGGAGATGACCCAGAAGCAACTGGATGAAACCTGGTCCAGGCGCATCACCGAGGCCATGGACAGCAACCGGCTGGTCCTGCTGTTCCAGCCCATCATCAGTCTCCATGGAGAGGCCGGCGAACGTTACGAAGTCTTCATGCGCCTCCTCAACAAAGGGGGGGAGGCCATCAGCCCCAGCCAATTCATGCCCAGCGCGGAACGCACGGACCTGGCACGGCAACTGGATCAATGGGTCATCGGCCAGGCACTCAGTACCCTGGCGGCACGACGCAAGGCAGGGTATGACACGGTGTTTTTCATCAAGATCACCGGCGGCACCCTCCATGACCCAGGCATGGTCCCCTGGATTGCCGACCGGCTCAAGGAGCACCGCATCCCGGCCGAGTGCGCGGTGTTCCAGATCAAGGTGGCCACCGTCGTTGCCCACCTCAAGCAGGCGCGGGAACTGGTAAAGTCGCTCAAGAGCATTCACTGTCAGTTCGTCCTGGACGACTTCGGCGTCGGACTCAATCCCTTCCAGATACTGCAGCACATCCCGGTGGATTACCTGAAGGTGGATGGTTCTTATACCCGCAACCTGGCGAAGAGCATTGAGGACCAGGAAGTGCTCAAACATCTTACGGATACGGCCCATAGCCAGGGCAAGATGATCATTGCCCAACAGGTGGAAGAGGCCGCCACACTCTCCATACTTTGGGGGCTGGGCGTGAACTTCATTCAGGGGAATTTCCTGCAGGCCCCCTCCGGCGCCCTGGAATACGATTTCTCATCCATGGGCTGACCCTCCCTCCTCCCCTGAGGGGAGAAGGGAGGACAGCGAAGGTCAGCGGCCGCCGGCCTTGAGGGCCATGATGCGCTCTTCCAGCGGCGGGTGGGTCATGAACAGTTTCTTGATCCCCTGCCCCATGCCGCCACGGATGCCGAAGGCCTGCATCTGGTCGGGCATCTGGCTGGGCTGCCCCTGAGCGGCACGCAGACGCTCCAGGGCTGCGATCATCTTCTCCCGGCCGGCCAACTTGGCACCGCCCTCGTCGGCACGGAATTCCCGCTGACGGGAGAACCACATGACGATGATGGAAGCCAGAATGGCCAGGATGATTTCCGCCACGATGGTGGTCACCCAGAAGGCCGGGCCATGGCCTTCCTCGTTCTTGAACACCACCCGATCCACCAGGTGACCGATGACGCGGGCCAGGAAGATCACGAAGGTGTTGATCACCCCCTGAATCAGGGCCAGGGTGACCATGTCGCCGTTGGCCACGTGGGCCACTTCGTGCCCCAGTACGGCCTCCACCTCATCCCGGTTCATGTTGTGCATGAGCCCGGTACTCACGGCCACCAGGGCATTGTTCCTGCTCATGCCGGTGGCGAAGGCGTTGGGGTCCGGGGAGTCGAAGATGCCCACTTCCGGCATGCCGATACCAGCCTGCTGGGCCTGGCGGCGTACGGTTTCCACCAGCCACTGCTCGGTTTCGCTGCGGGGCTGTTCGATGACCTGCACGTTCATGGTCTTCTTGGCCATCCACTTGGAAATGGCCAGGGAGATGAAAGAGCCCCCGAAGCCGAAGACGGCGGCGAAGACCAGCAGGTTGCTGAGGTTCAGGTTGGTCCCTGATTCATCCAGGATGCGCTCCACTCCCAGAATCCGCAGGGTGATGCTTAACACCACGATGATGGCCAGGTTAGTGGCCAGGAACAGGGCGATGCGCTTCATGCTGTCTCCATGATCTGAAGGTTGGGGGTTGTCAATCAAAGGTCCGGCGTATTAGATGGGGTTTGGCGTGAAAAATTCAAGCACAAAAAAGCTGCAGCCGTAGTCGGCCCGCCCCCACGTGGGGGCGGGCCTTGGCCGCGAAAGCCGAGTCCTTTCCTCCTGAACCTGATCTACGGGGTGACGGCGTTGAGGGCATCCACCTTCTGGAATCCCCGGGGCAACTTCTTGCCCCGGCGGCCCCGCTCACCCAGATACTCTTCCAGTTCGGCGCCCTTCACCGCCTTGAACTTCTTGCCGGCCACCACATTGAGCACTTCGCCCTCCGCCAACAGGACCGGCTCCACCATCCATTCCTCCCGGGCCTTGAGGCGGGCCGAGGGGATATTGATGATCTTGTTGCCCTTGCCCCGGGCCATCCTGGGCAGGTCCGACAAGGCCGTGACCAGCAGATAGCCATCGGTGGTGGCCGCCGCCAAACGCTGACGCTCCGGATCCCGGATCCGGACCGGCGGCAACACGTTGGCCCCCTCCGGCACCGTCAGCACCACCTTGCCCGCCCGGTTGCGGGAGATCATGTCGTCCAGGGTGCAGATGAAGCCGTAGCCATGATCGGTAGCCAACAGATAGAGATCGTCCGATGCCCCCATCATCACCCCGACAAAGCGGGCACCGTCCGGCGGCGACAGCCGCCCCGACAGGGGCTCCCCCTGCCCCCGTGCCGACGGCAGGGTATGGGCGGCCAGGGCATAGGTACGCCCGGTGGAATCGATGAATACCGCCTGCTGATTGCTGCGCCCCAGGGCGGCGGACAGGAAACCATCACCAGACTTGTAGCTGAGTCCGGCGGCGTCCACTTCATGACCCTTGGCGGCACGCGCCCACCCCATGCGGGAAAGTGCCACGGTCAGGGGTTCCGAGGGGATCAGGGCCGACTCATCCAGGGCCTGGGCGGCGGCCCGCTGCACGATGGGGGAGCGGCGATCATCACCGAACTTCTCCGCGTCGGCGGCAATCTCGTCACGCACCAGGTTTCTGAGCAATTCGCTGGAATCCAGGATGGCCTTCAGCTGTTCCCGTTCCCGGGACAGCTCATCCTGTTCACCGCGGATCTTCATCTCTTCCAGCTTGGCCAGATGGCGCAGCTTGAGTTCCAAAATGGCTTCGGCCTGGGTATCGGTGAGTCCGAAGCGTTCCATCAGCACCGGCTTGGGCGCGTCATGCTCACGGATAATGCGGATCACCTCATCGATGTTCAGGTAAGCGATCAGCAAACCTTCCAGGATGTGCAGCCGTTTTTCCACCTTGTCCAGGCGCCACTGCAGACGGCGGCGCACGGTCTCGGTGCGAAAGATCAGCCACTCGGTCAGGAGCTGGACCAGGTTCTTCACCTGAGGCCGGCCGTCCAGGCCGATGACATTCAGGTTCACCCGGTAGCTGCGCTCCAGGTCCGTGGTGGCGAACAGGTGAGCCATGAGGCCCGGGATATCCACCCGGTTGGAACGAGGGGTGATGACCAGGCGGGTGGGATGCTCGTGGTCCGACTCATCCCGCAGGTCCTCCACCATGGGCAACTTCTTGGCGTTCATCTGGGCGGCGATCTGCTCCAGCACCTTGGCCCCGGAGACCTGGTGGGGTAGTGCCGTGATGATGATGTCGCCATTTTCCCGTTCATGACGGGCCCGCATGCGCAGGCTGCCGTGACCGGTGCGATACAGCGCCGCCAATTCATGACGGGGGGTGATGATCTCCGCCTCGGTAGGAAAGTCCGGCCCCTGGATATGCCGACACAGTTCCTCCAGCGAGGCCTCCGGATGCGCCAGCAGGTGGATGCAGGCGGCGGCCACTTCCCTGAGGTTATGGGGCGGGATGTCCGTGGCCATGCCGACGGCAATGCCGGTGCCGCCGTTGAGCAGCACATTGGGCAGACGGGCGGGCAGGACCTTGGGCTCTTCCAGGGTACCGTCGAAGTTGGGCGCCCAGTCGGCGGTCCCCTGCCCCAGTTCCGACAGCAACAGCTGGGCATAGGCGGACAGCCGGGCCTCGGTATAGCGCATGGCCGCGAAGGACTTGGGATCATCCGGCGAGCCCCAGTTACCCTGGCCGTCCACAAAGGGATAGCGAGAGGAGAAGGGCTGCGCCAGCAGCACCATGGCCTCGTAGCAGGCGGAATCACCATGAGGATGGAACTTGCCCAGCACGTCCCCCACGGTACGGGCGGATTTCTTGTGCTTGGAGACAGCGGACAGGCCCAGCTCGCTCATGGCATAGATGATGCGCCGCTGCACGGGCTTGAGCCCGTCCCCCACATGGGGCAGAGCCCGGTCCAGGATGACGTACATGGAATAGTCCAGGTACGCCTTTTCCGTAAAGGTCTTGAGCGGCAGGCGTTCGACGCCTTCCAGATTCAGGTCGTAATTGCTCATGAATGTCCGTCGATTGCGGGCAAGGGATCAGGACCATCAGTCCTCTTCGGACTTGATATCCTGAAAATACAGCCAGCCCATGGGAATCATCAGCAGGTAGCCTCCCACGGTGAGCACCCAGGCGTAGCCCGGGAAGCGCCAAGCCGGCGGATAGACGCCACCCAGGCCGGCAGTGGCCAGCTCCAGGATGCCGGCCATGGCCATGATGATGCCCGCAAAACTGAGCAGGATCAGCGCCAGGCGCTTTCCGAATCCGATGGGTGTTGCCATTTCAAGCTCCTGTTGTGTGTGAATCTCACGCTGAAGCAGTGCTGGGGATCGCATTTTCGCGGGCGGGCCGCTCCCACAGTGTCATGGGATGCCATGAACCCTTCAGATCACCTCGGCCAGGTGGCCTTTGCTTTCCAGCCAGCTCTTGCGATCCCCCGCCCGCTTCTTGGCCAGCAGCATATCCAGCAGGGCATCGGTCCCGTCCCCGTCATCCAGGGTGAGTTGGACCAGACGCCGGGTATCCGGGGCCATGGTGGTTTCCCGCAGCTGCAGCGGATTCATCTCCCCCAGCCCCTTGAATCGGGTCACCGCTACCTTGCCCTTCTTCTTCTCCGCCGCAATGCGCTGCAGGACTCCCTGCTTCTCTTCCTCGTCCAGGGCGTAGAAGATCTCCTTGCCCACATCGATCCGGAACAGGGGCGGCATGGCCACGTATACCCGCCCCTGGGCCACCAGCGGGCGGAAATGACGCAGGAACAGGGCACACAGCAGGGTGGCGATGTGGGCACCATCGGAGTCCGCGTCCGCCAGGATGCAGACCTTGCCGTAACGCAGATCCTTCAGGTCCGCGGAACCGGGATTTACGCCGATGGCCACGCTGATGTCATGGATCTCCTGGGAGCCCAGGACCTGATCCGGATCCACCTCCCAGGCGTTGAGGATCTTGCCCCGCAGGGGCATGATGGCCTGGAACTCACGGTCCCGGGCCTGCTTGGCGCTGCCGCCGGCAGAATCCCCTTCCACCAGGAACAGTTCGGTCCGTGCCAGATCCTGGGCCGCGCAATCGGCCAGCTTGCCGGGCAAGGTCGGCCCCTGGGTCACCTTCTTGCGCACCACCTTCTTGCCCGCTCGCAGCCGGCGCTGGGCCGATGAGATGGCCAGTTCGGCGATGCGCTCGCCCGCCGCCGGATGCTGGTTCAGCCACAGGCTGAAGCTGTCCTTGACCACCCCGGAGACGAACGGGGCCGCCTCCCGGGCGGACAGGCGCTCCTTGGTCTGACCGGCGAACTGGGGGTCGAGCATCTTGAAGGACAGGATGTAGGACACCCCGTCCCAGACATCTTCCGGGGCCAGCTTGACGCCCCGGGGAATCAGGTTGCGAAACTCGCAGAATTCCCGCACCGCATCGGTCAGACCGGTGCGCAGGCCATTTACATGGGTACCGCCCTGGGCAGTGGGAATCAGGTTCACATAGCTCTCGGCCACGCCCTCGCCACCCTCCGGCAGCCAGACCACGGCCCAGTCCACGGCGTCCGTCTCGCCGGAGATGCTGCCCATGAAGGGCTCTTCCGGAAAGATCTCCGCCCCTTGCAGGGCTTCCATGAGGTAGTCCTTGAGACCTGCCTCGTAACACCAGTCGCAACGCTCACCGGTGACCTCGTCGTAGAAGGACATGGCCAGACCCGGACAGAGCACCGCCTTGGCCCGCAGCACATGCTTGAGCCGGAGCACGGAGAATTTCGGACTGTCGAAATACTGGGGGTTGGGCCAGAAGCGCAGCATGGTGCCGGTATTGCGGCGCCCCACCTCGCCCACCACCTTCAGGTCGCTGACCTTGTGGCCGTCGGCAAAGGCCATGTGATGTTCCTTGCCGTCGCGACGAATCCAGACCTCCAACTTCTGGGACAGGGCATTGACCACGGAGACCCCCACCCCGTGGAGACCACCGGAAAACTTGTAGCTCTTGTTGGAGAACTTGCCGCCCGCGTGCAGGGTGCCCAGGATCACTTCGACCCCCGGGCGCTTTTCCTTGGGGTGCAGGTCCACGGGCATGCCGCGGCCGTCATCGGTGACCGAAAGGGAACCGTCGCCGTGGAGGACCACGTCGATGCGTCCGGCGTGACCCGCCAGGGCCTCGTCCACGGAATTGTCGATCACCTCCTGGGCCATGTGATTGGGCCGAGTGGTGTCGGTATACATGCC
Organism: Ectothiorhodospira lacustris; assembly: GCF_022227785.1. NCBI lineage: Bacteria > Pseudomonadati > Pseudomonadota > Gammaproteobacteria > Chromatiales > Ectothiorhodospiraceae > Ectothiorhodospira > Ectothiorhodospira lacustris. The sequence continues at coordinate 11,799 of NZ_JAJNQM010000023.1, forward strand.
CGGGCGCTTGCGCACCGGGTCCAGTCCGGAGAGGACTTCGATATCGGAGGCGGTATAGGAACTGGCGCTCATGCGCAATGACATCCGGCTACAAAGGCGCGCCTAATGTATGAAACATCAGGACAAGTTACAAGCATGCAGGGCTGGGAAACGCCTCCTTTGCCGTCACTCCCGCGACGGTGGAAGTCCAAAATTTTCAGTCCGCAACTGGATTCCCGCTTGCGCGGGAATGACGGAATTAGGGGAAGGCATCTCATTTCCAGCAGGCTGGATTCCCGCTTGCGCGGGAATGACTTATTGAGAACATCCTTGAAAGAGAACGGCGGTAGCCCCAACAATGTAAAGAGAAACACCGAGCAACTTCCCCGTCACTCCCGCGAAGGCGGGGTCCGGAATTTCCGGTCTGTGACTGGATTCCCGCTTGCGCGGGAGTGACTTGCTCGGAACATCCAAAGGGTCACACCCTACAACCACAGGATCTTTCTGCCCATGAGCCTCTCTCCCTTCATCGTCGATGTCACGGAAGCCGACTTCCAGTCAGTGGTGATCGAGGGCTCCCATGAGCACCTGGTGCTGGTGGACTTCTGGGCCGACTGGTGCCAGCCCTGCAAGATGCTACTACCCCTGCTCTCGGCCTTGGCCGAGGAGTATGGCGGCAAGTTCGTGCTGGCCAAGGTGAACAGCGACCGGGAACAGGGACTGGCCGTGGAGCACGGGGTGCGCAGCATCCCCACGGTGATCTTCTACCAGGATGGACGACCGGTGGATCAGTTCATGGGCATGCAGCCTGAATCGAGCATCCGCGCCCAACTGGAGAAATACCTGCCCGGCCCCGAGGCGCAAGGGCGTCAGGCGGCGCAAGCCGCGCTGGCTGCGGGTGATGCGGCGCAGGCAGTGTCGCTGCTGGAAGCGGTGCTGGAAGATCACCCTGACCGGCAGGCCCTGAAGATCGACTTGGCCAAGGCCCTGATTCAAGCCGGACGGGCGGATGAGGCGGAAATAGCCATCAAGACCCTGCCCATGGACCTGTATGAACAGGCCTCGGTGCGACTACTGGAAGCACAGCTCCATTTTGCGCGGGCGGTCGGGAAGCCGGACGCGCTGCCGGTGCTGAAGAAGAGACTGGAGTCCGAGCCGGACGACCCGGAAGCCCTGCATCGTCTGGGCTGTGCACTGATCCTTGAGGGGGAACATCAGACCGGGCTGGACAAGCTGATCCAGCTCATGCGCCAGCATCGCAGGTATGGGGATGATGCCGGTCACAAGGCCCTGCTGGCGGCATTCGAGCTTTTAGGGGCCAGACACCCGCTGGTGAATGAGTATCGGCGCAAGATGATGGCGCTGATGTACTGAATGTTCTCATCCCCGCCCCTTCTCCCCCCGGTGGGGAGAAGGGTACGAGGTTCCATGCGATGATCAGCGCTGCACCGACTTCACGTGCCGGATCATCTCCATGATGTCCCCGGCCGGACGATAGCCGGGGATCAGGTCGCCACTTTCCAGCAGGATGGCCGGCGTGCCGTTGATGCCCATCATCTGCCCCGTGATGACGTGCTCTCTGACCGGGGTCTCGCAGTTCTTCTCATCGATGTTCTTGCCGTCCTTGACCCGATCCATGGCCCCGGCCCGGTCATCGGCACACCAGATGCCCACCATCTTGCGGAAGGTGGGGCTACCCTCGCCGGAGCGGGGGAACATCACGTAACGCACCTTCACGCCCTGCTCGTTCAATGCCGGCACTTCTTCATGCAGGCGACGGCAATAAGGACAGTCCACGTCGGTGAACACGGTGATGACATGCTCTGTCCGCCCCTTGGGGGCATAGACCACCATGCCGGACTCATCCATCCCGGTCAGCATGTCGCGTCGCCCCACTGAACGGGCCTCGGATGTCAGGCTGCGACGGGTATCCAGTTCCACCAGTTCACCATCCAGCACATATTGGCCATCCGCACTGATATAGAACAGCTGAGCCCCATATCTCACCTCGTAGAGTCCCTTCACCGGCGTTTCCTGAATACTGCTGGGCTCGGCGTTGGGCACCAGCAGGGACACCCGCTCCTGGAGCTGTCGCAGAGTCTGGGCGTCCGCACCAGCCACGGCCGGCACCACCAGCAGGATAACGAGGACAAGAGAAAGACCGTATCTATACATGTAGGTGACTCTTTGGTGATGTTTGGCTGTCGCTGCAAATCACAGCGGTGTCAGGGTATGACAAGGCAAGGCGTCATTCGATCCCCTGACAGGGTATGAGATTCATCAAAAGGGGGCCATGGTAGCGGGAACCGGCAGCGGGTTCACCCCCTGGGGTGATGGGCGGCATGCAGGTCCTTGAGCCGCTCCGTTGCCACATGGGTATAGATCTGGGTGGTGGAGAGACTGGAGTGGCCCAGCAACATCTGCACCACCCGCAGGTCAGCCCCATGATTCAGCAGGTGGGTGGCAAAGGCATGGCGCAGCGTATGGGGTGACAGATGCTTGTCAATCCCCGCGTTTTGCGCATGACGCTTGATCAGATACCAGAACGCCTGACGGGTCATGCCCTCACCCCGGCGGGTGACGAACAGGGCCTCCGACTGGCCGTGACCCTGCATGAGTGCCGGCCTGCCCTCAGCCAGATAACGCTCCAGCCAGTCCATGGCCTCCTCTCCCAGGGGGACCAGTCGTTCCTTGCCGCCCTTGCCCAGGGTACGCACCACCCCATGACGACGACTGACCTGTCCCAGGCGCAACCCCACCAACTCCGAGACACGCAGTCCGGTGGCATAGAGCACCTCCAGCATGGCCCGGTCACGCAGGCCGTTGGTGTCTGCCACCTCCGGGGCCGCCAGCAGGGCCTCCACCTCGGCCTCGGTGAGGGTATCGGGCAGCGGGCGCCCCAGCCGTGGGGCATCGATACGGGCCGTGGGATCATCCCGGATCCGGCCAGCCTGGAGCAGAAATCCATAAAAACGGCGCAGGGTGGACAACAGCCGCGCCAGAGTGCGGGGTTTGGCGCCCGCTTCCAGCCGCTGGGCCAGATAGGCCAGCAACCGCCCCCGGTCCGCAGTGACCAGGGATGTGTCTTGCGCCTCCAGATAACGGGCCAGACCGCTCAGGTCGGCCCGGTAGGCCGACAGGGTGTGCTCACTCAGGCCTTCCTGCATCCATAGTGTATCGAGAAACCGGTCAATGACCGGCTGATCCTTGAGTCCCTCCGCCACGAATCAACCCTTGTCCTCGTCCTGTTTCGATACCACCCGGGGCAGACCGTCCCCCATCAGGCCCTTGAAGGCGCTCATCAGGTCCATCGGGAAGGGAAAGATGACGGTAGAAGCATTCTTGTTGCTCATGTCACCCATGGTCTGCAGATAACGCAACTGCAGGGCATGGGGGCTTTTGGCAAGGATGTCCGAGGCCTCGGTCAACTTCACCGCCGCCTGCAACTCCCCTTCGGCATGGATCACCTTGGCCCGCCGCTCACGCTCGGCCTCCGCCTGCCGGGCAATGGCGCGGATCATGGTCTCGTTGAGATCCACGTGCTTGATCTCCACGTTAGCCACCTTGATGCCCCAGGCGTCGGTCTGGCTGTCCAGGATACTCTGAATGTCGTCGTTGAGCTTGTCCCGTTCCGAGAGCATTTCATCCAGGTCGTGCTTGCCCAGCACGGAGCGCAGGGTGGTCTGAGCCAGCTGGCTGGTGGCGTTGTTATAGTCCTCCACCTGAATGATGGCCTTGGCCGGGTCCACCACCCGGAAATAGAGCACCGCGTTCACCCGCACGGTGACGTTGTCCTGGGAGATCACGTCTTGGCTGGGCACATCCAGGGTGATGACCCGCAGGTCCACCCGCACCATCTGTTGGATGCCGGGGATGACGATGATCAGACCCGGTCCCTTGACCAGCTGGAATCGCCCCAGAAAGAAGATGACGCCCCGTTCGTACTCCGGGAGAATCCGGATGGACATCACCAAAAAGCCGAGAATCAGGCCCAAAGGGACCAATAGTGCTGTGATCATGGCGTGGACACTCCTGTCGTGATGGTCTTGTCGGAGACGGGCTCGACGGTCAGCGTCAACCCATCGATGGCCTTGACATGGACGGTATCTCCCTTGGCCAGAGGGACATCGCAGCGGGCCAGCCATGATTCGCTATGGACCCATACGCGCCCGCTGCCGCCGGAGAAACGCTTCATGACGGTGCCGGTGGCGCCGACGAGTTCTTCCCGTCCGGTGGTGACCTGTCGCTTGCGGATGCCCACCAGCTTGCCCAGCACCCACATCAGGAAGATGGCGGAGACCAGGGCGGTGCCGCCCACCAGGGGCAGGGAGATGTGCAGGTTGGCCTCGTCCACCAGGATGATGGAACCCACCACGAAGGCGGCGATGCCGCCGAAGCCCAGAATGCCGAAGCTGGGCAGGAAGGCCTCCGCGATCATGAAGACGATGCCCAGGAAGATCAGGGCCAGACCGGCGTAATTGATGGGCAGGACCTGGAAGGCGTACAGGGCCAGTACCAGGCAGATGGCCCCCACCACCCCGGGGAAGATGTTGCCGGGATTGGCCAACTCGAAGATGATGCCGTAGATGCCCACCAGCATGAGGATGTAGGCGATGTTGGGATTGGTAATCACCGCCAGCAGGCGGGTGCGCCAGTCGGGTTCCAGCTCCACCAGTTGAAGGTTCTCGGTGTTGAGTTCACGTTCGCCCACCTCCAGCTTCACCACCCGGCCATGGATCCGGCCGAGCAGATCCTCCAGGCTTTCGGCCACTACGTCGATGACGTTCTTTTCCAGGGCATCGCTGGCGGTCAGGCTCACCGCCTCACGCACGGCCTCCTCCGCCCAGTCCGCATTACGCCCTCTCAACTCCGCCAGTCCGCGGATGTAGGCCACGGCATCCTCCAGTACCTTGCGTTCCATGGCCGTGGTGCCTCGGCGCGGCAGTGGCCTGGCCTCTTCTTCGACATCGGCTTCTGCGGCAGCCGATCCTCCTCCCTCATCTGCGGTCCCATTGCCCGCCGCCACATCCAGGCGCCGTTCGGAGTCGCCCCCCGGCCGGTCCTGGGGTTCGTCGGGCATGCCCGGCATCCCGCCCACCTGCACCGGCGTGGCCGAACCCAGGTTGGTGGCGGGGGCCATGGCGGCAATATGGCTGGCATAGAGCAGATAGGTCCCCGCGCTGGCCGCCCTGGCGCCGGAAGGCGACACATACGTGACCACGGGAACGGGCGAGGACAGGATACCCTTGATCATGTCGCGCATGGCGGTATCCAGGCCGCCGGGGGTGTCCATGCGGACCACCACCACCTCGGCATTGCGCTCCCGCGCCTTCTCCAGCCCCCGCACGAAATAATCGCTGGTGGCGGGTCCGATGGCGCCTTCCACGTTCAGGATCAGGGCAATCCTTCCCTCCCGGGCCTGGCTCACGAAGGCCAGCCCGCCCCCCAGGCACAGCAGCAGGAACCATAGCATCAGCCGGGCAGGAAATGATCGGGACGAATGGAAGGATCGGATCATGCGTATCACGACGAATGGACCTCGTACAGTGCGGCCAGGTCACGTTCCAGCAGAGACTTGTCACCCAGATTGAGCTCTACCAGACGTTTGAGATGCTGGGCACTCTCCAGTTCCATCTGGGTGATCCGAAGCCCCAGATCCCGACCGTCGATACGCTGCAGCTGCACCATGAGCAGGATGTCCAGGTCTTCGGCCAAGGGCACCCGCAGGTAGGCGTATTCGCCCAGCCGACGTTGCGGCATGGACCGGGAAGTTCGCACCAGTACCCCCTGCAGGGAGAGATCCACCAACTCCACCGGGGTCTCGTCGGGAGACTCCAGGGTCATGTAGGCCACACCCTTGAAGCTGACCCGATGAAAATGCCGCCGTTCCTGACTGTGTTCTTCGCTCATGGGGTCCTCGTCGCATGCTCGTGGCAGGGGATCCGGTCATCCACCGATCTCCCACGAGTATAAGACCGCGACGGGTGCTTTGCTGAAAAGCCCACGGCCGGGGCTATAATGCCCGCCCATCCCGTGGCTTCATCAGTCCCACAGACACGCACCGACGCAGCCGGAACTTGCCATGACCGACCCCCAGACGCCCGCCCCCCTTCCGCCCATCGGCATCCTGCGCCGCCTGGTCTGCATCCTCTATGAGAGCATGTTGCTCCTGGCCGTGCTCATGCTGGCCGCGCTGGGGATCACCCTGCTCACCGGCATCACCGAGGAAAGCCCCCTCTTTCCGTTGTTTACCCTGTTGATCCTGTGCGTGGCTTTTTTGTATTTCGGCGGGTTCTGGACTCGGGGCGGCGTCTCCCTGGCCATGCAGACCTGGCGCATCCAGCTGGTGGGCAGGCGGGGGCAGACCGTCACCTGGATGCATGCCATGCGCCGTTTCCTGACGGCCCTGCTGCAGTGGGTGGTGATACTGGCCGGCATCCAGGCCTGGCGCACCGGCCTGTGGCCCGTGGCGCTGGGGGTGCTGGCGGTGGTAGGCGGCGGGCTGATCTGGAGCTGGCGCCACCCCCAGAAACTCATGCTGCATGACCTGCTGTCGGACACCCGTCTGGTGCGCCTGCCGGATCACAAGAAAAAAGGGGTTTGAACAGCCGATGACTCCCGGGCCTAGCGCACCCGGCGCAAGGCCCACAGGGCCACCAACAGAAACACCGTCAGCGGCAGCGCGGCGCTGAGAAAGGGGGGGATCCCGTACACCAGCCCCATGTGGTTCAGGGTGCGGTTGAGCAGGTGGAACCCTACCCCGATCAGGATGCCGATGAACAACCGCTGCCCCGCCCCACCGGTGCGCAGGGAACCGAATATGAAGGGTATCGCCAGCAGCAGCATCACCAGACTGGACAACGGAGTGGTGAAGCGGGTCCAGAAGGCCAGCTCGTAGGGGGCCGACTCCAGGTTGTTCTCCCGCAGATAGGTGATGTAGCGGGCCAGTGACCAGGCAGACATCTGCCGGGGTTCCACCACGATGACGTCAAACAGCTCAGGGGCCAGCAGCCGCTCCCATCGTTCCATGTCCACCCGTTCCGCCCGTATCCCCGTGGACGAGATGTGACTGCGCACCACGTCTTCCATGATCCAGACACCCTCCCGGTAACGGGCCTGACCGGCCTGGACCGACTCCACCAGGCGCCCGGTATCGTCGAACCGGTAGATGCGCAGATCCTGCAGCCGCAGCCCCGGCATGATGGTGCGGACATTCAGGAACCGATCCCCGTCCCTGGCCCACAGACCGCCACTGCCCACATGGACCTGATCGGAATGGGAGAAGGTGCGCAGACTCTGGGCCTGACGCTCTGCGGCCGGCGCCACCACCTCCCCCAGCAGCACCGCCACCACCATCATGACCAGCCCGGCCTGCAGCACGGCGTTGACGATGCGGGAAACGGACAACCCGGCCGCCCGCATGGCGGTGAGTTCGCTGTTCTCGGCGGCGGTACCCAGACTAAGCAGAGTGCCCAGCAGCACTGCGGTGGGAAACAGCTCATAGAGCCGACGGGGAATGGTGAGGGCCGTGTAGGTCACGGCCTGGATCCAGCCGTAGGCCCCCTGCCCCACGTCATCCAGCTCACCGATGAAGGTGAAGGCCACATCCAGTGCGGTCAGCACCAGCAGGGCCAGCAGGGTGCCGCCGATCACCTGGCGAGCGATGTACAGGCGCAGGATCATCATGCCGGCAGCTCCTTGCGACGCCAGGCCATCATCAACCAGCGCAGGCCATAGCGATGCACCAGCAGATGGATCAGCAGGACCACCACCAGGGCATGCACCCACCACATACCCAGCCAGGCCGGAGAGACACCATCCGCATACCAGGACTGAGCCATGATCTGCAGCTGGGCATAGACCACGTAGACGGCCACGCCCAGGGCCAGCTTGGCAAATCGGCCCTGTCGAGGCGAGGTATAGGACAACGGCAACGCCACCAGGGCCAGCAACAGCATGGAGATGGGGGCCGCCAGCCGCCATTGCAGCTCGGCCCGGTAGTCCAGCCGCTCCGATCCCAGCAGGGTCAGGGTGGGCACGTTGTCAGTACGACTGCGCACCGATACGGCATCGGGTTCCGGCATCCTCACCCCATGGGTCTTGAATTCGATGATGCGAAAATCCAGGTCCCCCGGACTGCCCTCGTAGCGGAAACCATCCCGCAGGACGAAAAAACGCTGGCCGGATACCGGGTCCACCTGCTGGGTGGCCGTGCGCGCCACCACCACCTCGGTCTGGTCTCCCATGCGGCGCTGAATGAAGACGTTGTTCATGGTGCGGCGCTCATCAGAGAAGGATTCCACGAACAGCACCACGCCGCCGAACCCGGCCCGGGTGAACCGTCCCGGCGTGACCCCCATGAGATCGGAACGCTGGCTCGCCTCGGCACGGATCTGGTCCACCATAAGGGAGGTCTGGGGTGAGACGAACAGGGACATCAGGGCCAGGATCAGGGTCAGCGGCAGGGCCAGGATGAGGATGGTGCGGTACAGGCGGCCATACCCCACGCCGGCGGCCATCAGGGCCGCCATCTCGCTGTCCTTGTAGAGTCTGCCCAGGGAAAGCATCAGCGCCAGGAACAGGGAGACGGGCAACAGCAGGATCAGGCCGTTGAACGTGCCCAGGACCAGGATGGGCGGCAGCACATCACCGGGGATGCGGCCTTCGGCCGCTTCCCGCAGCAGCCGGGCCAGGACACCGCCCATGATGATCAGCAGCAACACCAGGGTCACGGCGAGCTGGGTGAACAGCATCTCCCGGACCAGATAGCGGTCAAGCACCTTCAGGCGCATGCCGCCGCGGCCCCGACGCCCTGGGCGCCTGTTGGTGAAGAGAACGGATTTTCCATAGAATGGACAAACTCTTGTCAGTCGTGGGCGGGCTGATGGGCACGACCCCTGCCCTCCCCCATACTCCCCAGCATCCCCCGAGGAACGGCATGGAATTCACAGTCGAAAGTACCCACCCCGCAGAACAGCGCAGCGCCTGCCTCGTTGCAGGGGTGTTCGAGCGCCGTAAGCTCTCCGCCGCCGCCAAAGCCCTGGACGAGGCCACCGGCGGCGCCATCAGCACCCTCGTCAAGCGGGGTGACATGGACGGCGAGCGTGGGCAGTGCCTGTGGCTGCATCACGTCCCCAACGATATCGCGGACCGGATCCTGCTGGTCGGCTGCGGTAAGGAACGGGAGTTCGGTGAAGCCGCCTTCCGCCAGGTCACCGCCGCCATGGTGGGCGCCCTCCGGCACAGCGGCGCCGACAGGGTGCACAATTATCTCACGGATCTGCCGGTGAAGGGACATGACCTGGAATGGAAGCTGGTGCAGAGCGTGCTGGTGGTAGAAGACGGCCTCTACCGCTTCGACGAATTCAAGAGCAGCAAGAAATCCGGCCATGGCGCCCTCAAGCGCATGGTCCTCAACGTAGCCGATGCCAAGGATCTGGAAACCGGCGCCCAGGCCATGGCCCGCGCCTCTGCCACCGCCTTGGGCATGGCCCTGACCCGGGACCTGGCCAACCGCCCCGGCAACGTCTGCACCCCCACTCACCTGGCGGAACAGGCCCGGCAACTCAAGAAGGCCTATAAAGACCTGAAACTGGAAGTACTGGACGAGGAAGAGATGGAAAAGCTGGGCATGGGTGCCCTGCTGGCGGTCTCCCGCGGCTCCGAACAGCCGGCCAAACTCATCGTCATGGACTACCGGGGCGGTAAAAAGGGCGACAAGCCCGTGGTCCTGGTGGGCAAGGGCATCACCTTCGACACCGGCGGCATCTCCATCAAGCCCGGCGAGGCCATGGACGAGATGAAGTTCGACATGGGCGGCGCGGCGGCGGTCATGGGTACCATGAAGGCCGTGGCCGAACTCAAACTGCCCATGAACATCATCGGTGTCATCGCCGCCGCCGAGAACATGCCCGACGGCAAGGCCATCAAGCCCGGCGACATCGTCACCACCCTCTCGGGGCAGACGGTGGAGATCCTCAACACCGACGCCGAGGGCCGGCTGGTGCTGTGTGACGCCCTGACGTATGTGGAACGCTTCGATCCGGAAGTGGTGGTGGACATGGCCACGCTCACCGGCGCCTGCATCATCGCCCTGGGCCATCAGGCCTCGGCGGTACTGGGCAATCACGGCCCGCTCATCAACGAGTTGCTGGCCGCGGGCAAGCACAGCGGCGACCGGGTCTGGGAGATGCCCCTGTGGGATGAATACCAGGAACAGCTCAAGAGCAATTTCGCCGACATGGCCAATATCGGCGGTCGTCCCGCAGGCACCATCACCGCAGCCTGTTTCCTGTCCCGGTTCACCAAGAAGTACAAGTGGGCCCACCTGGACATCGCGGGGGTGGCCTGGAAGAGCGGCAAGGAAAAGGGTTCCACCGGGCGTCCGGTGCCGTTGCTGATGCAGTTTCTGGCCGACCGGGTGAAGGACTAGACGGCATCCTGCTCCTCCGGGGAACCCCTTCCCTCACCCCACAACCCCTCTCCCAAGGGGAGAGGGGCTTTTACCAGCCTTCTTCCCTTGGGATGGGGCTTTTACCACCCTTCTCCTCTTAGGGGAGAAGGGCCGGGGATGAGGGGAAAACCGGCCACCGGACAACGAATGCGGCACACCATGACCCGAGTCGATTTTTACACCATCAAGAGCGACCAGCCCCAGGCCCGTCTGACCACCGCCTGCCGGCTGATCCACAAGGCCTTCGGACTGGGGCACCGGGTGCATGTGCATACCGGCGCCCCCGGCTTGTCACGACAACTGGATGAACTGCTGTGGACCTTCCGGGACGATGCCTTCATCCCCCACGAGATCAACCCCCAGGACACCGACATGCCGGTAAGCATCGGCCATGACCGGGTCCCGCCCACGGCGCGGGATCTGCTGCTGAACCTGGCCGAGACCGTGCCCCAGGGTTATGAAGGCTTTGCCCGGGTGGCGGAGATCGTCAACGAGGATCCCGTGGTGAAACAGGCCGGGCGCGACCGCTTCCGCTACTACCGGGAACACGGCTGCGACCTGCACCACCACCCGCTGGGATGACCACTCCCACCGAAAAGCATCATATAATCCGCCACTTCCGCCCGCACCCAGACACAGGCACCATGGACAAGACTTACGACCCCCACGCCATCGAGCAAGCCATCTACCAGGAATGGGAGGGCCGCGGCTGGTTCGCTCCCGCGGGTGAGGGCACGCCCTACTGCATCATGCTGCCGCCACCCAACGTCACCGGCACCCTGCACATGGGCCACGCCTTCCAGGACACCCTGATGGACACCCTCATCCGCTACCACCGGATGCGGGGCGACAACACCCTCTGGCAGGGGGGCACCGACCATGCGGGCATCGCCACCCAGATGGTGGTGGAACGCCGGCTGGCCCGGGACGGCCAGTCCCGTCACGACCTGGGCCGGGAGGCCTTCCTGGACAAGGTATGGGAATGGCGGGACCACTCCGGCAACCAGATCCAGCAACAGCTGCGTCGCCTGGGCACCTCCATCGACTGGCACCGGGAGCGCTTCACCATGGATGCCGGCCTGTCCCGGGCGGTGACCGAGGTCTTCGTGCGCCTGTACGAGGAAGGCCTGATCTATCGCGGCAAGCGCCTGGTGAACTGGGACCCGGTACTGCACACCGCCGTCTCCGACCTGGAAGTGATCTCCGAGGAGGAACAGGGCAAGCTCTGGCACCTGCGCTACCCCCTGAGCGACGGTTCCGGTCATCTGGTGGTGGCCACCACCCGCCCGGAAACCATGCTGGGGGATACCGCCGTGGCGGTGAATCCGGAGGATGAGCGCTATCGCCACCTCATCGGCAAGACCGTGATCCTGCCCCTCACCGGCCGCGAGATCCCCGTGATCGCCGACGACTACGTGGACCCGGAATTCGGTTCCGGCTGCGTGAAGATCACCCCCGCCCACGATTTCAACGACTACGCCGTGGGCAGCCGGCACGATCTGCCCATGATCAACATCTTCACCGTGGATGCCCGCATCAACGATGCCGCGCCCGAAGCCTACCGCGACCTGGACCGCTTCGACGCCCGTCGGCAGATCATCGCCGACCTGGAGGCCCAGGGCCTGCTGGAGCGCATCGACGACCACAAGCTCATGGTGCCCCGGGGTGACCGCAGCGGCGCCGTCATCGAGCCCTTCCTCACCGACCAGTGGTACGTGAAGGCCGCGCCCCTGGCCGAGCCCGCCATCCAGGCGGTGGAAGACGGCCGCATCCGCTTCGTGCCCGAGAACTGGAGCAAGACCTATTTCGAATGGATGCGCAACATCGAGGACTGGTGCATCTCCCGCCAGATCTGGTGGGGCCACCGCATCCCCGCCTGGTACGACGAGGCCGGCAACATCTACGTGGGCGAGGACGAGACCGCAGTACGCCGCAAGCACCAACTGGGGGATGAGGTGCGCCTGACCCAGGACCCGGACGTGCTGGACACCTGGTTCAGCTCCGCCCTGTGGCCCTTCTCCACCCTGGGCTGGCCGGAGCAGACCTCGGAACTCAAGACCTTCTACCCCACCGCGGTACTGGTCACCGGCTTTGACATCATCTTCTTCTGGGTGGCCCGCATGATCATGATGGGCCTCAAGTTCATGGATGATGTGCCCTTCCGGGAGGTCTATGTCACCGGCCTGATCCGCGATGCGGAGGGCCAGAAGATGTCCAAGTCCAAGGGCAACGTGCTCGACCCCATCGACCTCATCGACGGCATCAGCCTGGAAGACCTGCTGGCCAAGCGCACCACCGGGCTGATGCAACCGCAGATGGAAAAGCGCATCGCTCAGGCCACCCGCAAGCAGTTCCCCGACGGCATCCCCGCTTTCGGCACCGACGCCCTGCGCTTTACCCTGGCGGCCCTGGCCTCCAGCGGCCGGGACATCAAGTTCGACCTGGGCCGCATCGAAGGCTACCGCAACTTCTGCAACAAGCTGTGGAACGCAGCCCGCTACGTGCTCATGAACACCGAGGGCCAGGACACGGGCCTCGGCGGCGGAGCGGTAGAACTGTCCCTGGCGGATCGCTGGATCACCTCCCGCCTGCAGGACACCATCGCCGAGACCCACCGCCAGCTGGGGGCATATCGCTTCGACCTGGCGGCCAAGGCCCTGTACGAGTTCACCTGGTACGACTACTGTGACTGGTATCTGGAGTTGTGCAAACCGGTACTCACCGGCGAAGACAGCAGCGAGGCCGCCCGCCGCGGCACCCGCCGCACCTTGGTGCAGGTGCTGGAGACCCTGCTGCGCCTGATGCACCCGGTGATGCCCTTCATTACTGAAGCCATCTGGCGCCAGATGGCCCCGCTGGCCGGCGTGACCGGCGACACCCTCATGCACCGCCCCTACCCGTTGGTAGACGAGGCCCTGAAAGATGCCGACGCAGAGCAGGAGATCGAGTGGGTGAAGACCTTCATCCTAGGCATGCGCCGCATCCGCGCCGAAATGGACATCTCCCCCGGCAAGCCCCTGCCCGTGCTGCTGGACAACTGGAAGCCGGAAGATCAGGCCCGCTTCGCCGCCAACCAGGGCTTCATCCGGTTCCTGGCCAGACCCGAGTCGGTGCAGTGGCTGGAAGGCACCGAGGCCCCGGAATCTGCCATGACCCTGGTGGGCGAGATGCGCCTTTTGATCCCCCTGGCGGGTCTGATCGACAAGGACGCGGAAATCGCCCGTCTGGAAAAGGAAATCGCCAAGGTGCAGAAGAACCTGGCCCAGTGCGAGGGCAAGCTCGCCAACGCGGGCTTCGTGGAGCGTGCCCCGGCCGAAGTCGTGGCCAAGGAGCGGGAGCGGGTGGCCGAAATGGGAACGACCCTGCGGGAGCTGGAAGCCCAGCTGGAGAAGATCCGACGGCTGTGAGGCCGCGCACTGGGTCAAAGCCCCTCTCCCGCTGGCGGGAGAGGGGTTGGGGTGAGGGCCTCAAAAAGCCCCCAACCTGTCACATTCCCTACAATCCCCCGCACATCCTGCGCCCTGCTCCGGCAATTCCAGAAGATTAACAAACACTTACAAACTCAAAAAACTGGCTCGACATTTGCATAATATTCAGAAAAACCGAATCAAGGAGCCCGTTCGTGACCCGTCCCAATCTCCACCCCGACGCCGCCAACGCCCGCTACATCAGCTTCAAGGACCTGGACTGTGACGGCAACGCCCGCATGGTCATGAGCCTGATCGAGGAGTACACCGCCGATCCGGCCCAGCAGTCCCCCTTCTGGGATTATTTCCTGGGCAAGCGCAATCCCAAGTCCGGACCCAAGCCGGATGATCTGTTTCTCATCCATGCCAACATCAATCAGATCCGGGAATTGTTCGAGGAATGCGGTGATGAGGACACCCAGGCCCTGCTCACCTGGGTGGAGGAGGCCTGCTGCTGAAGCAGCGCTTAGACCGCCACGCCCAAGTCACGCAGATAATCATCGTAGCTGCCGTTGAAATCGGTCACGCCGTTTTCGTTCAGCTCGATGATGCGTGTCGCCAGACTGGAGACGAACTCACGGTCATGGCTGACGAAAATCAGCGTGCCGGGGTAGTTCTCCAGGGCCAGGTTCAGCGCCTCGATCGATTCCATGTCCAGGTGGTTGGTCGGTTCGTCCATGATCATCACGTTGGGTTTTTGCAGGATCAGCTTGCCGAACAGCATGCGGCCCTGCTCGCCACCGGAAATCACCTTGACCGATTTGAGGATGTCATCGTTGGAGAACAGCATGCGGCCCAGGGTGCCGCGCACCAATTGGTCGCCACCGAGGGTCCATTGCGCCATCCAGTCGATCAGGGTCTCGTCGTTCTTGAAGTCATCGGCGTGTTCCTGGGCAAAATAGCCCAGATCAGCGCTTTCGGCCCATTTGACCGTGCCGGTCATCGGCGGCAGTTCATTCACCAGGGTGCGTAGCAGCGTCGTCTTGCCGATGCCGTTGGGGCCAATGATCGCAACGCGCTCACCGGCCTCAATGTGCAGACTCAGGTTCTTGAACAGCGGCTCGCCGTCGAACCCCTGGCTGACCTTGTCGAGGATCACGGCTTGGCGATGCAACTTCTTGTACTGATCGAAGCGGATGAACGGGCTGACCCGACTTGAGGGCTTGACCTCATCCAGCTGGATCTTCTCGATCTGCCGGGCGCGGCTGGTGGCCTGCTTGGATTTGGAGGCGTTGGCCGAAAAGCGGCTGACGAAGGTCTGCAACTCGGCAATCTGGGCCTTTTTCTTCGCGTTGTCGGACAGCAGGCGCTCGCGGGCCTGGGTGGCGGCCGTCATGTATTCATCGTAGTTGCCGGGGAACAGGCGCAGTTCACAAAAATCCAGATCCGCCATGTGCGTGCAGACGCTGTTGAGAAAGTGGCGGTCGTGGGAAATGATGATCATGGTGCTGTTACGCGAGGTCAGGATGCCTTCCAGCCAGCGGATGGTGTTGATGTCCAGGTGGTTGGTGGGCTCGTCCAGCAGCAGCACTTCCGGATCGGAAAACAGCGCCTGGGCCAGCAGGACGCGCAGCTTCCAGCCGGGTGCGATCTCGCTCATGGGCCCGTTGTGTTGCGCCAGCGGAATCCCCAGGCCGAGCAGCAGCTCGCCGGCACGGGCTTCGGCGGTATAGCCGTCCATCTCGGCAAATTCGGTCTCCAGTTCGGCCACCTTCATGCCGTCTTCCTCGCTCATCTCCGCCAGGGAATAGATGCGGTCGCGCTCGGCACGCGTCTTCCACAGCGCCTCGTGACCCATGATCACGGTGTCCAGCACGCTGTGCTTCTCATAGGCGAACTGGTCCTGGCGCAGCTTGCCCAGGCGCACATTGGGCTCGAGCATCACCTGGCCGCTGGAAGGCTCGAGATCGCCCCCCAGGATCTTCATGAAGGTGGACTTGCCCGAGCCGTTGGCGCCGATCAGGCCGTAGCGGTTACCCCCGCCGAACTTGACGGATACGTTTTCGAAGAGGGGCTTGGCCCCGAACTGCATGGTGATATTGGCGGTGGAGATCAAAAGAATGTCCTGCGGGAAAAGGATGGTGTCGTCGCCGAACGGCGATGAGGGCCCGAAAACCGGACCGAGCATGGTACGGGCTCCGGCCCGTTATTGACAGGGTGCAAGCGACCGACTTTCAGATGAAGCAGTGCCGACCCCGCGCGGGTCGGCGGCGGCCTCAAAACGACCGTCCGGCTCGACGATGACTACCTGAAGATTGCCCCAGGGTCGGGAACGGGCCTCCAGTGCGTGTCCCTTGGCCTGCAGGGAGGTCTTCAGGTCATCATCCAGGGCATCGGGCTCATGCTCGATATGATCCGGCAGGTACTGGTGATGGAAGCGAGGTAACGACGCCAGTCGTTCCGCATCCGCCCCCTTGTGAAACTCCAGCGCCGCGAGCATCACCATGGTGATGATGCGGCTGCCGCCGGGTGTGCCCAGGGCGGCAATACGCCCGTCCATCTCCAGGAAGGTGGGTGACATGCTCGACAGCATGCGCTTGCCCGGCTCGATGCGGTTGGCCATGGACTGCATCAGGCCATAGGCATTGGGTGCCCCCGGCGCGGCCGTGAAGTCATCCATGTGGTTGTTGAGCACCACACCGGTGCCGGCGGGCATGAAGCCGGAGCCGAAGGGGTAGTTGAGGGACAAAGTGGCCGACACCCGGTTACCCCGGGCATCGATGATGGAAAAATGCGTGGTGTCCTCGCCACCCGGGACATCCGTTACCCCCGGCAATTGATCACTGGGCCGGGCACGGCGCGGGTGGATGGTGGCGGCCAGACCGGCGGCGTAATGCGGATCGGTCAGACGCTCCACGGGCACCGGCACAAAGTCCGTGTCGCCCAGGTAGCGGGCGCGGTCATGATAGGCCAGGCGCATGGCCTCCACCTGATGATGCACGCGGGCAGCGTCATCCCCGGCATCCGGATCCACATGGGCCAACACCTGCAGTGCCTGGGCCAGGGCGATGCCACCGGAGGAAGGCGGCGGCGCCGACACCACCCGCATGCCCCGGTAGCCGAAGGTCACCGGTTCGCGCTCCACCACCTGATAGCTCGACAGGTCCTCTTCGGTCCAGATCCCCCCGGCCTCGTCCATGGCCTGGATGAGCCGCTCGGCCACGGGTCCCCTGTAGAATCCGTCACGTCCCGATTCCGCCAGTCGCTCCAGGGTCAGGGCCAGATCCGGCTGACGGATCACGAAGCCTTCTTCCGGGACCTCGCCACCATCCAGAAAGACCGCCGCTGCCTCGGGCCACTCCCGCAGCGTGTCTCGGCGAAAGGATGTCAGCCGATGATAGATCGGGTCCACCGGAAACCCTTCCCGGGCCAGACGGATGGAGGGTTCCAGCAATACCGACAGGGGCAGCGCACCGTATTTCCGCGCGATATGGTCCACGGCATCGGGCGTACCGGGAATGGCGGCCGCCAAGGGGCCGTTCATCACCCGGTCACGGTTCACTTCGCCTTCATCGTCCATGAACATGTCGGAGCGGGCCGCCAACGGCGCCCGCTCCCGGGCATCCACCATGATCTGACGCCCCGTCTCGCCCTCATGCAACAACCAGAAACCGCCCCCGCCCAGACCGGATCCGTAAGGCTCCACCACCGCCAGTACCGCCCCCACGGCCACGGCGGCGTCGAAGGCGTTCCCTCCCCGGGCCAGTATCTCCAGGGCGGCTTCGGTGGCCAGGGGATGGGGGGTGGCAACACCATGGGGAGGTGGATCCGCCGCCAAAGGCCCTGCCATGCACAGGCCCATCAGGAGAATCAGACATCGGATCGAACGAAACATGGGGGGCTCCTCCGGGGTGATTCGGGGGGCTGGCGTCGGTCGGCATAGACAGGATAATCGAATCAACGATGTCGATCAGACGAACGAGCCCCCTACACCCCGTCTTCAAACCGCGCCACCAGAAAATCGATCAGCGCCCGCACCCGGGGCGGCAGCCAGCGTCGGTCGGCATACACGGCATATACGGTCAGTGTCGGCGCTTGCCAGGCATCCAGGCAGGTGACCAGTCGGCCCCGCGCCAGGGCATCGGCAGCCAGGAAGCGAGGCATCAGCACCAAGCCCAATTCGGCCTCGGCGGCGGCCACCAGCATCTCGCCGTTGTCCGACCGCACCGAACCGTGCACCCGGACCACCTGCTCATCCCCGTCGTGGCAAAACCGCCAGTCATGGCCGGCGGGATCGTTGGTGTACACCAGACATTCATGATCCGACAGATCGCGAGGATGGGCGGGGGAGCCCCGTTCCCGCAGATAGCCGGGACCGGCGCACAGCACCAGGTCCACCGTGGCCAGCGGCCGGGCCACCAGGGTGGGATTGAGCTGGGAAGCGACACGGATCGCCAGATCGAACCCATCCTCCACCAGGTTCACGATACGGTCGTTGAAGGTCACATCCAGTGACACCTGGGGATGTTGCCGTTTGAACTCGGCCAGGGCCGGCGCCAGATGACGAATCCCGAAACTGACCGGCGCCGAAAGACGCAGACGGCCCCGCACCGTGTCGGTTTCCAGGGCCAGGTCCTGCTCGGCCTCGTCCACCAGTTGCAGAATGCGCACCGCCCGCGGATAAAAGGCGCTGCCCGCCTCCGTGAGGGACTGGCGGCGGGTGGTGCGCTGCAGAAGCCGGGTACCCAGATGGCGCTCCAGCTTGCTCACATAACGACTGGGCTGCCCTCGGGCCAGGCACAGCCGCTCCGAAGCGGCGCTGAAGCCGTCGCACTCCACCACGGTCACGAAGACCCGCAGGGCGCGTACAAGGTCAAAGTCCGGCAGATTGATGTTTTTCATGCATTGATATTATGCCGATAGCCGGGTTTATCAAGCACAGTAGAAGGGCTTCAATCAAAGCACACATCCCTCTTTCAAGGAGATCACCATGAGCAAGGTCCTGGTCCTGTATTACTCCATGTACGGTCACGTCGAGACCCTGGCCCGGGCCGTTGCCGAAGGGGCGCGCAGCGTGGAAGGCACCGTCGTGGACATCAAGCGTGTGCCGGAGCTGATGAGCGAGGAAGATGCCCGCAAGGCCGGTGCCAGGCTGGATCAGTCGGCCCCCATCGCCCAGCCCGACGAACTGGCGGATTACGACGCCGTGATCTTCGGCACCCCGACCCGCTTCGGCAACATGGCCTCCCAGATGCGCAGCTTCCTGGATCGCACCGGCGGCCTGTGGGTCCAGGGCAAGCTGGTGGGCAAGGTGGGCAGCGTGTTCACGTCCACCGGCACCGGCGGCGGCGGTGAAACCACCATCACCTCCTTCTGGCATACCCTGGCCCATCACGGCATGGTGATCGTCGGCGTCCCCTATGCGATACCGGAAACCACCGACATTTCCGAAGTCCGGGGCGGCAGCCCCTACGGCGCCGCTACCATCGCCGGCAGCGACGGCAGCCGCCAACCCAGTGAGAAGGAACTGACGATTGCGCGGCTGCAGGGTAGCCACGTGGCGCGGATCGCGGGCAAGCTGGGGGGCTGAGAATCATGGGCCGCCGGAGCCGAGCCGGCCGCACCACATGGAATTCATGCGGCCATCCTCCGGCGAGCCATCCCGTCGGCGATTCCCGGAAACATGGGCTCAACTGAGACGCGCATCCCTGCGCGCCTGTCCGAAATGCGCAGTAACCGGCCAGGAGGTCTAGATCGTGACACGCATCCCTGCGCGCTTGTCCGAAATCCTTTCGCGGCCATCCAGAATCCCGCCTTGCTGCCGATACCAGGTCTAGAATCAGGTGAGCGTCGCTGCATTCGCCCCCCCTCTTTTGATTGGTCACCCAGTCCAGGAACGCGCCATGGCCCTCGTGAAAAAGACTCCCGGCACCTCGCCCTCATCCGCCGGCGGTGAGGATGCCCGCACCCATGCCGCCGCGGCCCGCGACGCAGAAGCCCAGCGCAAACGCGCTCGCACCCTGGCGAAGCAACAGCAGGCCGCCGAGCGCATCGCCTCCGCCACCGCCCAGCTGGCCTCCGGCATCAATGAGGCCGCCTCCGCCGCCGAAGAACTCAAACGTGCCTCCGATCAGATCGCTTCCGGCGCCGAGGAGGCCTCCGGTGCCGCCCAGGAATCCCTCACCGCCTTCAAGCAAGTCACGCAGGCCCTGAACCGTCAGCTGGAAAACGCCAACAGCGCCCAAACCAGGGTGGAGACCCTCAAGGAGCTGGTCACGGGGGTCAGCGGCGAGATCGCCGGCTTCATCACCAATGTGGGGGTGAGCGCCCAGCGTCAGGGTGAGTCGGTGAAGATGGTCAGAGAACTGGAGCAACAGGCGGCCAACATCGGTGATATCGTCAAGGCCGTGGCCCGCATCGCCGATCAGACCAACCTGCTGGCCCTCAATGCCGCCATTGAGGCAGCCCGGGCCGGCAAGCACGGCAAGGGTTTTGCCGTGGTCGCCGACGAGGTTCGCACCCTGGCGGAAACCTCGGAGAAGAGCGCCAAGCAGATCCAGGATCTGGTCGCCCAGATACAGAACGACGTCAAGCAGATCTCCGAAGGCATCAACACTTCCGCCGGCAAGGTCGGGCAGGAAGTGGAAAACGGCAAGCAGATCACCCAGCAACTGGACCGAATCCGCGATGACACCGCCTTGATCACCAGCGGCATTCAGGAAATCGCCACCGGCGCACAGCAGTCCGAGACCGCCGCCAGGCAGGCCCTGAAAGGCACTGAAGAGATCGCCACCGCCGCCGAGGAGCAATCCGCCGCCGCCGAAGAATCCGCCAAGACCGTGGCGGAACAGACCCAGGCACTGGGTGAATGCGAGCAGGCAGCCCAGAGCCTGTCCGAACTGGCGGAAGAACTGCGCAGCTCCACCGACATCAGCAAGAGCGCCGAAGAAGTGGCCTCGGCCGCGGAACAGCTGTCGTCGGCGGTACAGGAGATCAACCGGTCCGGAGCGCAGGTCATGGCGGCCCTGGACCAGATCCGCAAGAGTGCCCAGCTGCAGTCCTCCGCCACCGAGGAATCCGCCGCTGCCGTAAACCAGATCGAAAAAGGGCTGGAGGTTGCCCAGCACCGGGCGACGAGCGCGGATGAGAATATCCGCAACATCACACAGCTGCTCAAGTCCAACCAGGACGGCATGGAAAACCTCATCCGAGGCGTTGCGGAATCCGCTGATGCGTCCCGAGAAAGCCTGCGCCAAATCAAGAACCTGGAACTGATCTCACGGCGTATCGACAAGATCGTGGATGCCATCACCACCGTTTCCATCCAGACCAACATGCTGGCGGTCAACGGCTCCATCGAAGCCGCCCGCGCCGGCGAATTCGGCAAGGGTTTCGTGGTGGTGGCCACGGATATCCGCAACCTGGCCCATGACTCGGCGGAGAACGCCGATCGCATCAAGGACCTGGTGAAGGCAGTACAGGATCAGATCGATACCGTCTGGCGAGACCTGGAAGAAAACATCAATACCGCCAATGTCGAGGCCGAGAAGGCCAGGTCCATCACCCAGGGCCTGCAGACGGCAACAACCGACGTGGCCACGGTGCAGAAAAATGCGCTGGAGGTACTCAATGCCGCCACCGAGATTGCCACCGCCATCGGCCAGGTGAAAACCGGTGTCGAACAGATCGCCGCCGCCGCCGAAGAAGCGGAGAAGGCCTCCGCCGAAGCGGCCTCGGCTGCCGGTCAGCAGGCACAGGGCGCCGAGGAACTGGCGGCGGCCATCGAAGAGATTGCCTCTTTGGCCGATGAACTGCAGAGCGCCTGACCTCAGCCACCGTATTGCGGGAGATCGTCATGACCAACGAAACGGTCGCATCATCCCCCCCAGGCGGGGGTGATACTCAGTCACCGGACCCGAAGCACGAATCCGACGTCCGGCAGTTCGTGATCTTCATCTGCGGTAACGAGGTCTTCGGGGTGGACATGGCCCCGGTGCAGGAAATCATCCGCGTCCCTGAGGTGGTGCGGGTGCCGCTGGGCCCAGCCACCCTGGAAGGGCTGGCCAATTTGCGCGGCAAGGTGTTGCCCATCATCAGTCTGCGCCGCCTGTTCGGCCTTGAGGAACGGGACAGCGACGATGCCTCCCGTGCCCTGGTGATCGACCTGGGCCAGCCGCTGGGATTCGTCGTCGACCGGGTCAGCAGCGTGGTGGCGGTGGAACCGGAACAGATCGAGGATATCACCGACCTGAGCACGACGGTGAATACCGAGATGCTGGCAGGCCTGCTCAAGGGCGTGGGCGGCTTTCCCATGGTCATGGTGATGGATTTCGAGCGTCTGATCAGCGCGGAATTTGCCGAGATCGCCCGCATGGCCCGAAACACCGCGGCCCGGGCCCTGGCCCAGGAACAAAACGGCGATGAGGACGATAACGAGGATGCTCTGGACGAACTCCAGCTGGTCAGCTTCGAAGTGGCGGAACAGGAGTACGCCATCCCCATCGAGCATACCCAGGAGATCGTCCAGTTCCCCGAGCATGTGGTGAAGGTGCCCCGCTCCGAGGCCCACGTACTGGGGGTGATGACCCTGCGCAACCGACTGCTGCCTCTGGTCTCGCTGCGCTGCCTGTTCGAACTCCCCGTGCGCACCCCTGATGAGCACAGCCGCATCGTGGTGGTGCGACTGGGTACGGTAACCGTGGGACTGGTCATGGACAGTGTCAACGAAGTGCTGCGGGTGCCACTGGCCGCCGTGGAAGCCATGCCGGCCATGCTCGCCGGCAGCGGTGACATGGGGGAAATCTCCCGGATCTGTCGCCTGGGACAGGATGGCAAACGCTTGGTCTCCATCATCGCCATCGAGCACCTGTTCCGGCACTCTTCCATTCAGGAGGCGGTCAGCACCGTGAAAAACATGCAAGAAGACGATCCGTCCGCGCCGGACGGCCAGGAAGAACAGGACGACGATGAAGAGCAGGTGGTGGTATTCCGTCTCGACAAGGAGGAATTCGGCGTCCCCATCAGCAGCGTGCAGGAGATCGTGCGGGTCCCCGATGAACTCACCCGGGTGCCCAAGGCGCCCACCTTCGTCGAGGGCGTCATCAATCTGCGTGGCTCGGTGCTGCCGGTCATCGACCAGCGGCGCCGGCTGGGCCTGTCCCCCACCCCGCGCAACGACCGTCAGCGCATCATGGTCTTCCTGCTGGACGGCATGCGCACCGGCTTCATCGTCGATTCCGTGGCCGAGGTCCTCAAGATCCCTCGCGCCGCCATCGAACCCGCGCCGCAACTGTCCGTGGAGCAGGCCCGCCTGATCGCCCGGGTGGCCAATCTGGAGCAACACAAACGCCTGATTCAGTTGATCGACCCATCATGCCTGATTGCCCGGGAGCAGCGGGAAGCGCTCGCGACCCTGACGGATCACGAAAACGGCGAAAGCCCATAACAACAACCGGGCCAGGCCACGCCGGCACCGGCTTCACTTCAATGCCAACAGGACCCGGGGCGGACCTTGATCAAGCTGCTGATTGTCGATGACTCCGCGCTGATGCGCCGCCAGCTAAAGGCCATTTTCATGGCGGAAGGGGACTTCCAGGTGGAAGTGGCCCGTCATGGCCAGGAAGCGGTGGAACTCAACCGGAGCTTCCAGCCGGATGTCATCACCCTGGACATCAACATGCCGCAGATGGACGGACTGACCGCCCTGTCCCTGCTCATGGCAGAGCGCCCTGTACCCGTGGTGATGGTTTCCTCGCTCACCGAGAAGGGTGCCATCGCCACCCTGGAGGCCCTCAACCTGGGGGCAGTAGACTACATCCCCAAGCCGGGCGGCACCATTTCCCTGTCCATCACCGAGGTGGAAGCAGAGATCATCGCCAAGGTGCGGGCCGCCGCCGGTGCCCGCCTGCGGAAATCCCGCGGCTTGGCTTCCCGTATCCGCGGCAACCTGAGTGTTACTGCGGCGGCCAGGCCTGCCCGCACCTCACAGCCTCCGCCGATGGGAGAGGAGATCTCCGGTGACGGACTGGTCATCATCGGCGTCTCCACCGGAGGGCCGCGTACCCTGGAAGAGATCCTGCCTCAGTTACCGGCGGACTTCCCCTGGCCGGTTCTGGTGGCCCAGCACATGCCCCCCAGCTTCACTCGCCCCTTCGCGGAACGCATGAATGGCCTGTGCGCCCTGGAAGTCCTGGAACTGCGACGACCGCTGGAACTGGTACCCGGCCAGATCCACATTGGTCGAGGCGGCGCCGATATCCTGGTCACGCGCCGGGCTGGCCGACTCCTGGTCAGTGCCCGCCCGGAGTCACCGGACATGCTCTGGCACCCCTCGGTGGAACTGCTGGGGCGCTCGGTGCTGCAGCACTGTGATCCGCGTCGGGTGATCGGTGTCATGCTCACCGGCATGGGCTACGACGGAGCGGACAGCTTCACCGAACTCAAGCACCGGGGGGCGCGCACCGTGGCCGAATCCGAGCAATCAGCCGTGGTCTTCGGCATGCCGGCGGAACTCATCAAGCGTGGCGGCGCCACCACCGTACTGCCGGTGGAAAAGATTGCCGAACAGATCATCAAGTGGGTAAGGACATGCTGACCCCATCGCGCACCCGGCATCCCTCATGGCACTGAAAAAGGGACAACCCACACCCGCCTGCCACAGTCCCGGGGAGCGCCAGGAGCCCAGGAACCTGGAAACCCTGCTGCAGACCCTGCTGGACGAGGACCCCATGAAACGTCGCTGGGCCGCCCGTGATCTGGCGGAACACCCGGCGGCGGCCGTGGCCCTGGTCACTCAGCTGCAACATGAGACGGATACCACCGTACTGCAGGTGATCGTCACCTCGCTGGGCTGCATGGCCAACGATGTCGCTGTTCGAGGACTGATTGACTGCCTGTACTCAGAACATGCCCTGCGGCGCAATGCCGCCATTGAAGTGCTCAAGGAACTGCCCGAGCCGGTGGCGCCCCACATGGGGCAGCTTCTGCACGATCCTGACCCGGATGTGCGTATTTTTGCCGTGAACGTACTGGAATCCCTGCGCCACCCCAACGTGGAGGAATGGCTGATCGAGGTCATCCTCAAGGACGATCAGGTCAACGTCTGCGCCACCGCCCTGGACCTTCTGGGTGAAGTCGGCAGTCTGCGGGCGCGGGAAGCCCTGCAGACACTCAAGCAGCGTTTTCCCCAGGAGCCCTATATCCGGTTTGCCGCCGATCTGGCCCTCAAGCGCATCGGGGCCGGGTGATGCTCGTGCAGAAACCCTCCGTCATCAGTGATGAGGATTTTCAGAAGTTCCGGGAATTCTTCTATCGAAAAACCGGCATGCTGTTCGAAGACGGCAAGCGCTATTTCGTGGACAAGCGTCTGCTGGAGCGCATGGCCGCCACCGACAACGAGAGCTTTCGCAGTTACTTCACCATGCTGCGCTTCCAGGCCTCGGGTGCCGAACTGCAGGCGCTGATCAATGCCATGACGGTGAACGAAACCTACTTCTTCCGCGAGGAGTATCAGTTCCGCTGTCTGGTGGATTCCATCCTCCGCGAGATCGTTGCCCGGCGCTCGTCCTTCCGCCCCATCCGTATCTGGTCCGTCCCCTCCTCCTCCGGCGAGGAACCCTACGGCATTGCCATCTATCTGCTGGAACACTGGCCATTGCTTGAACAGTGGGATGTGGAGATCATCTCCTCCGATATCGACACCCGGATCCTGGAACAGGCCCGCAACGGACTGTATGCCGCCCGGGCGATCCAGAACATGCCCGGCCCGCTGCTGAAGAAATATTTCCGCCGGGTGGACGGCCATTACCAGATCAGCCAGAGTCTGCGGGAGGCGGTGGAATTCACTCGGGTGAACGTCCACGACACCGCCGACATGCGCAGTCACCGACAGTTTGATGTGATCTTCTGCCGCAACCTGCTGATCTATTTCGACGACCTGTCACGCAAGAAAACCGCCGAGTCCTTCTTTGATGCCCTCAATCCCGGCGGCTTCATCTGCCTGGGGCATTCCGAATCCATGAGCCGTATCTCCTCGCTGTTCCAGATCCGGCGTTTTCCCGAAGCTATCGTGTATCAGAAACCTCTGGAGGCGAGATGAAACGCATTCTCGTCATAGATGACGCGGCCACGGTCAGGCTCTATCACCGTGAAATCCTCGAACAGGCGGGCTTCGCCGTCACCGAGGCCATCAACGGCCTGGAGGCCTTGGAGAAACTGGAAACGGAAGGTCACTTCGATCTCTACCTGGTGGATATCAACATGCCCAAGCTGGACGGCTACGGTTTTCTCAAGGCATTGCGCGAGAAAAACATGCCGCAGGCACCGGCTATCATGATTTCCACCGAATCATCCCCCAGGGACCGTGAAGGTGCCCTGATCGCCGGCGCCAACCTCTACATGATCAAGCCGATCAGACCTGAGCAGCTGCTGCCCCAGGTACGGGGCCTGCTTGGAGAGGGGGATTCGTCATGAATCCGTTGCTGGACCAGTTCATCAGCGAATCAAGAGACGCCATCCAGTCCATCGGCGAACGACTCCTGCAGCTGGAAAACGCGCCGACTGATCATGAGCTCATGGATGAACTGTTCCGGCTGGTACATACCCTCAAAGGCAACAGCGGGCTGTTCGATTTCCCCGAGCTGACCCGGGTGCTGCACGGCGCCGAGGATCTGATGGATGCGGTCAGGGATGGCCGGATCAGCTATTCCCAATCGCTGGCGGATCAGCTGCTTGATGCCATGGACTTTGTCTCCGCCCTGCTGGATGAGATCCTCCGCAACGGCAACGGTGATCTGCCGGCCGAGAGTGAACGCACCGCAGCCGCCTTGGCACTGACCGACGCCCTGAGGCAGCTGATCACGGGCCAGGGCGCACGGATCAACCCCGCAACACCCGCCCCCGAGCCCGCGATGGCATCTGCTCCGGTAACGACCTCGTGTGCCGATGAGCCACCGGCCTCGACGTTCCCCCTGGCGCGGATACCCGAAGCCGCACGCATGGATGCGTACCGCCGGATGGTCCATGGACAACCCTGTTCCTGGGTCAGCTATCGGCCCGACGAAGACTGTTTTTTCAAGGGGGAAGATCCGTTCTATCAGATCACCCAGCTCCCCACCCCCCTCTGGCGCCGGGTGAGTGCGCGGGAACCCTGGTCCGCCCCTGAAACCCTGGATGCCTACCGCTGCCTGCTCCACTTTGAATCCATCATCCCGATGGACCTGCAGACGCTGACGGAGCACTTCCGCTATATCCCCGATCAGGTGGAGCTCAGTCCCCTTTCCCCGGCGATGCTGGTCATGCCCACCGGGGATGCCCATGACGGCATCCCCACGGCGGAATATCTGCAGACCGCCACGGCAAAGTTGCAGTCCGGTGACCATGAAGGCCTGATCCAGGCCAGCCGCCTCCTGCTGGAACTGTCATCACCCGGGCTGCGGGTGGCCTCGGCCCTGCGCTGGCTGCTGCTGGTGCTGGAAACCCGACCGGAGGACGTCCCGCTGCAGCAACAGTTGCTGGACGAGATCCGCCACGGGGCGGGTATCAGCCAAGGCACTGACACCGCCAAGGCTGCCGCCCCACCCTCCCTTGCAGCAAGCGTGCAGGGCATCACCGACCCCATTGCCGGCATCATCGAGACCCAGGCCGAAATCCTCGCCTTAAGCGATGCCCCCCCCTGGCTCCCCGGGCGTCTGCGGGCCGTCGCCGCCAGCCTGCGGGCCGCCTTCACCCACGCAGGACAACTCACGCGCCTTGACGGTCTGGATGAGGCCCTGCAGGCCGCCCTGGACCAGAGCGCATCCGCCCCTCTGGCCCGATGGCTGGCCGCACATGCCCTGCCAGCCAAGGTCGGGACCGATCCCGTACCGGCCGCCCCCCCCACCGCCGCACCCGTGTCCCCTGCCGCAACCCCAGGCACGGGAAACGGTCCCGGTGACACCCGTAAGTTCGGGCGGCGCATGGAAGACGCCCATGCCGGCCCCAGTGCCATCAAAGTGGATCAGGCCAAGATCGACCGCCTGATGAACCTCATCGGCGAAATGATCGTGGCCAAGAATGCCCTGCCCTATCTGGCCGCCCGTGCCGAGGATGTGTTCGGGGTGCGAGAGCTATCCCGGGAGATCAAGGGGCAGTACGGCACCCTCAATCGCATCGCCGATGAAATGCAGGACGCCATCATGCAGGTTCGGCTGCTGCCGGTGTCCTTCGTCTTCCAGCGGTTCCCGAGACTGGTCAGGGATACTGCGCACAAACTGGGCAAGGAAGTACGGTTAGTGCTGGAAGGCGAGGCCACGGAAGCGGACAAGAACGTCATCGAGTCCCTGGCCGACCCCCTGGTCCACATCATCCGCAACAGCCTGGATCACGGTCTGGAACCCCCCGAGGAACGTCGCGCTGCCGGCAAGCCCGCCGCAGGCCGCCTCGCCATCAGCGCCCGCTCCGAATCGGACCGGGTGGTGATCGAGATCACCGACG